>JBEBXB010000001.1:0-26337 GCA_040391885.1 Conexibacter woesei
TGGGCTGGAACGCCTCGGACACCCACCCGCTCACCTTCAGCGGCGCCCGGGTCCCGGAGTCGAACCTGCTCGGCCCGCGCGGCATGGGCTTCAAGCAGTTCCTGCAGATCCTCGACGGCGGCCGCATCGGGGTCGCCGCGATGTCGGTCGGCGTCGCCCAGGGCGCGCTGGACGAGGCGATCAAGTACGCGAAGGAGCGCCAGGCCTTCGGCAAGTCGATCTCCAAGTTCCAGGCGATCCAAGCGAAGATCGCCGACATCTCCTCCCAGCTCGAAGCGGCCCGCCTGCTCACCTACAAGGCGGCCATCGAGAAGGACCGGGGCGAGAACTTCACGCTTACCGCCGCCCAGGCCAAGCTGATCACCGGCCGCCTGGCCGTGCGGGCCACCGAGGAAGCGGTCCAGATCCACGGCGGCTACGGCTTCATCGAGGAGTACCCCGTCTGCCGGTTCTACCGCGACGCCAAGATCCTCACCATCGGCGAGGGCACCGACGAGGTCCAGCAGATGGTCATCGCCCGCGCCCTCGGCTGCTAGCCGCAGGGATTAGCCGCAGGGGTACCGGTCAGTCGCCCACCGCGAAGGTGAGGTGGGCGAACTGGCCGTGCTGCTCGGCGCTGACCAGGCTGAGCCGGTCGGAGAGCAGCTCGGCCGGGAAAAGCGGCGCGCCCCCGGCCAGCGCCACCGGCGCGACCGAGATCTGAATCTCGTCCAGGGCCCCGGCGGCCAGGAACTGGGCGGCAAGATCGCCGCCGCCGATCACCCAGACATCCCTTCCGCCCGCGGCTTGCCGGATGCGATCGAGATGCCCGGAGACGTCGCCCCGGAGCAACGTGATGTCGGCGCCTTCGGGTCTCGGCAGGTCGCGGCTGGTGAAGACGAAGCTGGGACGTTCGCCGTACAGCTCCCGCCATTTCTCCGGCTGCTCGATCAGGTTCTCGTGTTCGAGGACCCATTCGTAGGTGGTCGACCCGGAGACCAACGCGCCGATGCCGTCGAAGAACGACGCGAAGTCGACGTCGTCGGGAGAGCCGACGGCGAACAGCCAGTCGAGCGAGTTCTCGGGCGTGGCTATGTAGCCGTTGAAGCTGGTCGCCGTGTAGTAGATGACCCTGGTCATGCCGAACCTTCCGGACGCGGCCCAGGCTGCGGCCTCAGGCCGGAGCCTGGGCGGTGACGGCCGTGGCGGGCCGCTCCTTGATCTCGGCCCCGCGGCCGACGGTGTCGGGGATGCCGTAGTAGGCCAGGACCTGCTGCTCCTGCTCGCGATTGAGCGGCATCGTCGGATCGACGGCAGGCGCGTTGCGGATCACCTCACGGTCATGCGGCACCCAGACCCGGCCCGCGGCGGCGGCGCACTCACGAACCGAGATCGGCACGACCTTCCCGAACCTTCCCAGCTTCGCGAGCACCCAGGCGGGATCGCCCGATTCCTGGTCGACGAACAGACCTTCGACGCGGGCGACCGAGTGGCCCGAGATCTCGTCGACCCGGTACCCCTCCCACGCCTTCACGTCCTCCAGGCTCGGTTGTGGCGGCGGGGCGGCGGTCAGGGCATTGGCGCGAGCGCTGGCCCCCGAGTCCTTCCCTTCGTTGATCCTCGCCTCAACGGTGTCGTTCTCACCGGGTCCAACCTTGGAATCACTCATCACCCTCTCCTTCCAGAAGCTCGGCGGCCGCTGACGCCGGATCCAGTTCGCGGCTCACCACTCGGTCCAACAGCTCGGCCACGCGGGGATCATCCTCGATCGCCGCTTCGAGCCGCCGCCGCAGACGCGCGGTCGCGATGCCCAGCACCTCGCTGCGGAGGTTACGGGCCCGTCGCTCGGCCAGGGTACCTTCACCTTCGATGAAGGCGCGGTGCTCCGCGATCTTCTCGGCGAGCTCGGCCACGCCCTCTCCGCGAGCGGCCTCGGTCCGGAGTATCGGCACCCGCCAGCCACCCGGCACGTGGGCAAGCGAAAGAGCCCCGCGCACCTCGCGGACCATGGTGTCGGTCATCGGGTGATCCGACTTGTTGACCACGATCACGTCAGGAATCTCCATGACCCCGGCCTTGAGCGCCTGGATCGAGTCGCCGGAGCCGGGCATCAACGCCAGCACGATGGTGTCGGCGTGGTCGACGATGTCGATCTCCCCTTGGCCGACACCGACCGTCTCGATCAGGACGTCGTCCTTGCCGGACGCATCCATGACCAGAGCGGCTTGCAAGGCGGCTTCGGAGAGCCCTCCCAGCGCCCCGCGAGAAGCCATCGAACGGATGAAGACACCGCCGTCGAGGAAGTGCTCGGTCAGGCGTATGCGGTCCCCGAGCAGGGCACCCTGCGTGAAGGGGCTGGAGGGATCGATCGCCAGCACCGCGACCTGCCGGTCCTCCTTGCGCAGCTCACCGGACAGCGCGCCGACGAGGGTGCTCTTGCCGACCCCAGGGGGGCCGGTGAAGCCGACGATCCGGGCCTTGCCGGTCTTCGGGTAGATCTCACGGACCAGATCCCAGCCGGCAGGATCGTCGTTCTCGATCAATGTGATCGCCCGGGCGAGGGCCCGTTTGTCTCCTGCGAGGAGCCGTTCGGCGAGCGAACTGGTTGTGGCGGGTGCGTCGTTCATCGTTCACGCCAGTCTAAGACCTGAACCGGCACCCGAAGCCGGGTGGGCGCCGCCGGCCTTGTCGGCCCCTCCCAATGGCCGGGGCCTCAATAGAGTTTCCGGCGAATTGTCTCGCTCACTCTCCTTCTTTGCCCGCAACCGGATGCTCCGGCCGAAGTACGCCCGCCTTTTCTGGCGTTACCTCTGGCGGCGCCTGGCCACGCGCTCGGGTTGGCGGTGGCGGACGGACGGCCCGGTCTTCTTCGGGAGAAAGCTCGCCCTTCAGACGGGGAGCACGGGATCGATCCGGTTCGGCCGCTGGGTCTGGATCGGCGACGGCACCAAGATCCGGTGCCATGAGGGCACCGTCGAGATCGGCGACAAGACCGTCTTCGGCCAGGAATGCACCATCTCCTGCTATCAGCGCGTGCGGATCGGCCCGGAGTGCGTGATCGCCGATCGCACCATGTTCATCGACTTCGACCACGGGGTCGTCGACGTCGAGCGCCCGATCCGGAGCCAGGGGATCTACAAGGAGGATGTGATCGTCGGCGCCAATGTCTGGATCGGCTACGGGGCGGCGATCCTGCGGGGCGTGCGGGTCGGCGACAACGCCGTGATCGGCACCAACTCGGTGGTCACGCGGGACGTCCCGGCGAACGCCGTGGTCGGTGGAGTGCCCGCCCGGGTCCTGCGGATGCGCGACACCCCGGAGCGGCTGGCATGGCCTGATCCGGTCGAACCGGAACCGGGCGCGCCCGGCGTCATGCCGATCCCCGAGTAGTCCGGAAGCCGAGCGAGCCTGAGGGCGGTCCGGCGGGCGTTCAGGTCCGATCCTCGGCGAGCCGGGCCAGCAGAGCCTCGGCGGCCGCCTCGTTGATCTCGGCGCTCTGGCGATTGAAGCGGGTCAGCAGCTCGAAATCGTGGGCATCCAGACCGTCGAGGATCTCGGCCGACCTCTCGACCAACGGCGTGTAGTGGATCCGGGCCGCCGAGCGTCCCTCGTCGGTCACCTCGACCAGGACCCGCCTCCGGTCCCCTGGGTCGGATGCCCGCCGCGCATACCCTTTGGCCTCCAGCCGGTCGATCACCGCGGTCACGGCGCCGCTGGTCAGGCCGACCGACCGGCCGAGCTCTCCGGCCGGCATGGGGCCTTGGTGATCGAGCACGTCGAAGCAACGTCCGTCGGTGCGATTCAGCCCGAGTGCCCGGCATACGACATCGTCGAATTTCTCGACCGCGATCTGGTAGTCGCGGATCGCCTTGATCAGGTTTGGGAGCAGCTCGTCGCGGGCATCATCACTCATCGTCGTTTCCGATCCCGGCCGTCGCCGGCCGGCACTCGACATGTTCTCTTAGTTGCTAAGATACTCGATCTTCTAATGAATCTGAAAGCGATGGCGTCATCGGGGCGTCCGAAGGAATAGATGACTGAGCAGAAAGCGATCGAGGTCCTCGACCTCGCCAAGCAGTACGGGGACGAGATCCAGGCCCTGGACGGGGTTTCCTTCTCGGTGGAGCCCGGCACCGTGTTCGGCCTGCTCGGGCCCAACGGGGCCGGCAAGTCCACCTGCGTCAAGATCCTCACCACCCTCTCCCACCCGACCTCCGGCACCGCCGCCGTGATGGGCTTCGACGTCCTCACCCAGGGAGCCGAGGTGCGCAACCGGATCGGGGTGGTCGCCCAGAGCTCGACCGCCGACCGCGAGGCCACCGCGCGCGAGAACCTCCGTCTCCAGGGCCAGCTCTACCGCATGAAGGGCAAGGACCTCGAGTCGCGGATCGACGGGCTGCTCACCGACTTCAACCTGGCCGATTCCGCGGATCGGATCGTGCGCGGGTTCTCCGGCGGGATGGAACGCCGGCTTACGATCGCCATGGCCCTGGTCCACAGGCCGGAGATCCTCTTCCTCGACGAACCGACCACCGGGCTGGACCCCGAGGTACGTGCGGAGATGTGGGAAGAGATCTCCACCCTGGCGTCCCGCGAGGGAATGACCATCCTGCTGACGACGCACTACCTGGAAGAGGCCGACAACCTCGCCGCCAATCTGGCGATCGTGGATCGCGGCAAGATCGTGGCGGAGGGCTCCCCCGAGGAGCTCAAGCGTGGCCTCAAGGGCGACGCGATCCATGTCGAGATCGGTGCCGCGGTGACCGAAGAGGCCGTGATTGCGGCCTTGGCCCGGGTCGACGGCGTCGGCGAGGTCATCCTCAACGAACGCACCCTCCACGCCCGTGCGGCCGACGGGGCCCGTTCGGTGCCTTCGATCCTGCAGACCCTCGACGCGGCGGGGATAACCGCCGATTCGGTGACCGTCTCCCGGCCTTCGCTGGATGACGTCTACCTGAAGTACGCCGGACGCACGATGGAGCAGGCCGAGAAGTCGGATGCCGACCAGAAGAAACCCGGCTCCGACCGTGAGGAGGTGACCGCGTGAACGCCATGCTCGATACCTGGCACATGGCTCAGCGCCACATCCGGGCCCTGCTCCGGCAGCCCTGGTGGATCGTCGTCACGCTGATCCAGCCGATCATCTGGCTGGTCCTCTTCGGTGGTCTTTTCGAGACGATGGAGAACACGCCCGGCTGGCCCGAGGGGGTCAGCTTCCTTGAGTTCATCACTCCCGGGGTGATCGTGATGACCGCGTTCTTCTCGGCCGGCTGGGGCGGCATGAGCATGATCGAGGACCTCAACCGGGGGATCATCGACCGCTTCCTGGTCTCCCCCGCCAAACGCTCCTCGATCATCATGGGAGCGCTGCTGCAGAGCGCCCTCAGCGTCTCGATCCAGTCGGTGATCGTGCTCGTCCTGGCCCTGATCATGGGTGCGAGCTACCCGAACGGGATCGGCGGGCTGATCCTCCTGATCCTGATCGCGGCACTGGTCGGATTCGGATTCGGCGCCTTCTCCAACGGCTTGGCCCTGATCATCCGCAAGGAGGAGAGCCTGATCGCGATGATGCAGTTCCTGCTGCTGCCGCTGACCTTCATGGCCGCGGCCTTCATCCCGCTCGATCTCGCACCCGACTGGATCGGCTCGGTCGCGAAGTTCAATCCCGTGAACTGGGGGATCGAAGCCGGCCGTTCGGCGGCGATGGACCCCTCGCCCGACTGGGGACTGATCACCAGCCGGGTCGGGCTGCTGATCGTCTTCGGTGCCCTGATGGCCACCTTCGCCACCCGCGCCTTTCGTTCGTACCAGCGAACGGTCTGATTCCCGAGGTGGCCCGGATTCACCGCTCCGGCGCGGTGGATCCAGCCCGCCTCGGGGGTTGGGCTTGGGGAAGGTTCAGGGAACTGCGGCTGTGGCCCGGGCTGTGGCCCGGGCTGTGGCCCGAGCTGTGGCCCGCTTTGACATGGCCGCAGCTCAGAGAGCCGCGTCGGCCGGCTGCTTGCCGACTTCCCGGTACAGCGCGAGCGTCCGGCCGGCGACGTCGTCCCAGTCGAAGCGGCGGATGTGGTCCAGGCCCTCCTGGACCATGCGACGGCTCAGATCCTCGTCGGAGAGGACCTGGATCGCGGCTTCCGCCAGGTGCTCCGGATCCTTGGCCCGGAATCGCAGTCCGGCGCCCTCCAGCGGCACGACCTCCCGCAGGCCGCCGGTGTCGGCGGCGATGCATGGGCACTCGGAGGCCATCGCCTCGAGGGCGACCAGGCCGAAGGGCTCATAGATCGAAGGGACCACCGTCAGGTCGGCGATCCGGTAGAGCGAGTGGAGGACGTCGTCCCCGATCCAGCCGAGGAAGGTGCCGTGGCTCATCAGCCCCAGCTCTTCGGCCTGCTTGTGGAGCTCGGCCTCGTGGGTGCCGGAGCCGGCCACCAGGAAGCGGGTGTTCGGCATCGCCTCGATCACGGCGGGCATCGCCTCGAGCGCGAGCTGGAAGCCCTTCTCGTATACGAGGCGGCCGATCAGGAGGACGAGGTTCTCCTCCGGTGAGGCGAACTCGGAACGCAGCCGGGCCAGCTCGGCCGGGTCGTCGGCGGGAAGGTCGTCCGGATCGATCCCGTTGGGGATCACCGTGATCCGGCCCTCTTCGACGGCGAAGATGTCGGCCACCTGCTCACGCATGAAGTCGGAGCAGGTGATCACCCGGTCGGAGCGGTTGGCGATCCACTTCTCGACCCCGTGGATGTGCGACTGGGGGTGCTTGTCGACCCATCCCTGGTGGCGGCCGAACTCGGTTGCGTGGATCGTCGTGACCAGGGGGCAGCCGTAGCGGCGGGCCAGGTGGTCGCAGGCGCCGGCGACGAGCCAGTCGTGCCCGTGGACGAGATCGAAGTCGTAGCGGTCGCCGAGCTCCACGCCGGCGGCGAGCATGTCGGAGTTCATCCGCTCGACCCAGGTGACGAACTCGGCCAGGTCGGTCGGCCGCTCCGGCTCGACGATGCGGTGGATCTGGACCCCGGCCATCGTCTCTTCGACGGTCGCCTGCTCCCCACCGCGGGTGAGCACGTGGACTTCGACCCCGAGACGGATCAGCGCCTCCGAAAGCTTGCGGACGTGACGGGCGAGCCCACCCTCGATCAGCGGCGGGTACTCCCAGGTGACGATCAGTACGCGATTCAAATTGGTTCCGGGAGTTCGGGCGTCAGGGCCGTTGGGCGAGATTGGGTGGCGGATGAGGACTGGGCGGTGTCAGGGAACCAACATCGGGGCGAGGCTCAGATCCGGGGCGAGCGCACGTACCCGTGTATCCACCTGTACACCGACATCGGATTGTAGGGCCTCGAAAGCGCTCCTGGTGTGCAGCAGCACACGCTCGAAGGGATAATCCCCCGCTTGGCGGCGCCCGTCGAGGAAAGCCCAATCGCTGGACTGGACCATCATCAACTCCCTTGCGGCCCGTTCGGCCGCATCCCGCGGGATGCCCCGGTTGATCGCCTCGGTGACTCTCAGCTCCAGGCGCCGCGTCCCCCAAGCCAGGTCCGAGACAGCCGGGGAGTCCCAGGTCCGGAAGTCCTTCTCCTCTCCCCAGGTCGAGGCGGGCAGGGGTACCGCGCGAACGGAGCCATCGCCTTCTGAGCCGTCCTTCCCGGTCCGCTCGGCGGCCGCCTGGTCCAGGGTCACGAGCCGGATCCCGGCCGCTTCCGCCCCGGCAAGCACCTGCTCCAACCAGATCGGCCCCTCGGCCCACCAGTGCCCGAGGAGCTCGCAGTCGAAGGCGAAGGTCATCAATCCCCGGTCGCCGGTGCGTGCCCGGTAGCCGTCGAGACGCTCGGCCGCCGCCGTCAGGAACTCCTCGGCCTGCCCGGCCGCCCGTTCGCGGGCCGCTTCGGCGTCGTAGGGCTCGCCGTCGATGCGAAAGATGTGGACCCCGTTCATGGAGAGCCGGTGGAAGTCCCGGTAGCCAGGCCAGGACGGATACCCCTTCATGTCCCAGAGCCACGAGATAGCGGTCCAGTCGATGGTGAAGGCCAACGGCCCGGCCGGGGTCCGCACCGGCGCCAGGCAGTCGTCGCCGCTCCCTTGCCGACTCTGGTCGACGCAGAACCACTCGACCCCATTTCGCCCGAGCGCTCCGTCCAGACCGGGTCTCCAGGCGCATTCCGGCAGCCAGAATCCGCCGGTCCACCCAAAGCGGCGTTCGTGGGACGCGGTTCCGGTCGTGATCTGCAGGTCGATCCCGGCCCGGGTGGCGAGCAGCGGCAGGATCGCGTGGGTGGCGCTCGATGCGGCCATCGCGACCCGGCCGGAGCGGCCAGCCTCGCGGAAGGCGGAGAGAGGATCGCAGTCGGCCGCATCGAGCAGCTCCAACGCCCGGGCGTACCGAGCCACTTCGGTCTCGGCCGCGACCCGAAAGCGTGGCTCGGCGGTCTCGACATCCCGTTCCGCGGCCCGCAGCCGATGATCGACCAGGAACTCACGCAACCGCTCCGCCACGCCGGGGGCCTCCATCTGGTCTGCCAGCACCGGGGTGACGGTGAAGGTCACGTCCTCGGCAATATCCAGCACCGGCAGATAGGACCGCACCACGGCGTCGAACAGCCACTCCTCGCCGAACGGGTAGGTGCCGTGCCCCTCGACGTAGGGCATGTGGGAGTGGAGGACGATCGCTAGATCGCCCACCCCCCGGTCAGGCATGGCAGACGGCGATGAAGTCCAGGGCGTCCTCGAGGTCGTGGGTGCTGAGCCGGAAGTCGGAGGCCGCGATCGCCGGCGTGAACCGGTCGTAGAAGGCTTTGCTCAGCCCGAGCGTCTCGTGAACCCGGTCCCAGCCGAGCGAGAGCGCCAGCTCGTGCCACTTCAGTTTGCGGGCATGCGACAGGCCGAGGATCTCGACCCGGGAGAAATGAGGCTCCAGCATCGCCCGGTACTCCTCGAGGCGATACTCCTTGATGTGCCAGGGGTTGTCCGACTTCTCGGCCCCTTCGGGCGCCAGGGTCAACAGGTTCGGCGTCGAGATGTAGGAGACGGGTGCGATCCGCGCAAAGCCGGCGACCAGCGAGTCGGGGTCCTGGATGTGCTCGATCGTCTGCAGGAAGACGACGGCGTCGCGGGGCTCGTCGAAGCTCTCGACCAGCTCTCGCCGGAAGGTGAGGTTGTCCGTCGTGTACTTCGCCTCGGCGTGCGCGAAGGCGTCGGGGTTCGCGTCGACCCCGATCACCTCGGCCGCGGTCCGGGCGAGGACGGCCGAGCCGTACCCTTCGCCGCAGGCGAGATCGACCACCTTCTGGCCGGCCACCAGGTCGGAGATCCACTCGTAGACCACCAGGTGGCGGCGGTACCAGTAGTTCTCCTCGGGTACGTCGGGGAGGGTCCGCTCGCCGGTCAGTTCGAGCGGCGGGACCCCATCGGGCTGGTTGTTCTGGATGTACGAGTCGGTCAAGAACCGCGATTCTTCCCTATCTTTGAGCGTCATGCCCGCTTCCCCGACGGCGACGCCGCAACACATCAAAGACGTGAACACCCGCTACCACGACGCGGCGGCCGAATCCTACGATGCCAAGTGGGGCATCGATTTCAGCGATATCGGCCAGCATCAGACGGCTCTCAAGCTGAAGAAGGCCCTCGGCGGCAAGCTGCCCGAGCCCTTCGAGGATGCCCTCGAGATCGGCGCCGGGACCGGCTACTTCTCACTCAACCTCGCCACCCAGGGCCTGATCGAGAACCTGACCGCGACGGACATCTCGCCCGGGATGCTCAAGTCCCTGGCCGCCACGGCGGACCGCCTCGGGGTTCCGGTCAAGACGGTGGTCACCGAGGCCGAGGTCCTGCCCTTCGAGGACGACTCCTTCGACGTCGTGCTCGGCCACGCCATCCTTCACCACATCCCGGATCTAGACAAGGCCTTCTCCGAGTTCTTCCGGGTTCTGAAGCCCGGCGGCGTGATCGTCTTCTGCGGTGAGCCGTCGCGCTACGGCGACCGGCTGGCGGTCGTGCCGAAGAAGACCGGCACCTTCGTCTCGCCGGTCTGGCGCCGCCTGGTCGGGGCCGAGACCCTCACCCACACCGAGGAGGAGCTGGCCGACGACGAGCACAGCCTCGAGCCCGAGGTCGACGTCCACGCCTTCGCTCCCGCCGATCTCCGCGCGATCCCGCCGCGGGCCGGCTTCGAGGACACCAAGGTCAACGGCGAGGAGCTGGTCGCCAACGTCTGGGGCTGGGGCATGCGCTCGATGGAGTCCACCGCCACCCCGGACTCGATCCCGCACCGCTGGCGCAACTTCGCCTTCCGCAGCTACATCGCCTTCCAGAAGGTCGACAACAACGTGCTCGAACCCCACCTCCCGGCCGAGCTCTTCTACAACCTGCTCCTCTCGGCCCGCAAGCCGAAGTAGACCGACCCGGAGCCAGCGTCAGTCCGAATGCCGGCGGACCCTGAAGAGCCTCACCGGCCGCTTCAGGCCCTTGAACTTGTGCTCCCCCACCTTCGAGTAGCGGAAGGCGTCGCCGGCCGCTTCGACGGCGGTCGCTTCGGCGAGCACCGAGTCCGGGCGGGCGGCTTCGGTGATCCGGCTGGCGAGGTTGACGGGGTTGCCGAACCAGTCGCCTACCTGGGGTGTGGCAAGGCCACGGGCGACGCCGACCCTGAGCGCCGGTAGTTCGGACCCGGCGTCGCGTCCGGCATCCCGACCCACCTCGATGAACCTGAGGGCGGCGTCGAACAGCGCAGCCCCGTCCTCGGAGACGAGCATCGCCGCGTCACCGATCAGCTTGACCAGCCGCACCTCGGGGTTCGTCACTTCGATCGCCACCGATTCGAGCAGCTTCGCGACGGTGCCGATCTGCTCCAGCTCGGAGCGTTCCCCGAGCCGGGTGAAGCCGACGAGGTCCGCGAAGCAGACGGAGACCTCGACCGCGCCACCCGAACCGAACCAGCCGGGGGTGTCCATCGCCATGACCTGGCTTCGGAGCTGGTCGACGAAGTGCGATCGCAGAGCGTACGTGACCGCTTCCTCACCCATGGGCAGAAGCTCCCGGGCCGCTTCCCGGAGCTGCATCGCCGCTTCCCATTCGTCGGCATCGGGGTCGACGATGTCGGTCGATACGAGATCCCGGTGGACCTGGGCGATGCGGGCGGCACTGGAGCCGACCACCCGGGTCACGGCCAGCATGTTGTCGAGGGGCAGCCCGGCATCCATGAACTTGCGCAGCCGCTTGGCCGCCCGGACGTCCTGCCGCCCGAGGATACGGTCGTCGGCCGCGGGTGGCGGGAATCCCAGGGCTGCGATCAGCTTCTGAAGCTCGTTGACGGTTATCCCAGCCTGTTCCGCCACTTCGATTGGGGTGAACCGGTGGCCGGGCCGGCCGATCGCGAGGTCGGCCGGCAGCAACGCGAGCCGGTTGGCCTTGGCTTCGCGGCGCAGGGTCTCGAGGTCCACCCCTTCTTCCGCCCACAGGAACTCGAGCAGGCGCAAGCGGACCTCGCGGGCCTCACCGGTGAGGCCGTCGAGGAGGCCTTCGTACTCGAAATCGGGGATTCCGGCCGGTTCAGGCATATGCGACCGCCCCACCCCGCCGCGGGTCGCCGCCGCCGTCGAGTCGTCCCGTGGCGGGATCCCGGGTGACCACCTGGACGCCCCCGAAGAACAGGTTGCGTTCGTCCCACCGGAAGATCTCCTGCCCCAACCCTTCGATCTCCGCGAGGCCCTGCGGGTCGACGCCCGGTTCGGCTTGGAGCACCCCGGCTTCGAGGTGGACCCTTGCCGCCTCGACCGCCTCCTGCGGCCCCATCCCGCGCGTCAGCAGGTTCAGGGTCGTCTGCAGGATGGCCGACCGGATCCGGTTCGAGCCGGCACTGCCCAGCCCGGCCCGCACCTCGTCGCCTTCCATGATCAGGGTCGGAGACATCATCGAGCTGATCCTCGAGCCGGGCGTCGAACGGTGGAAGCCGAGCGGGTTGAGATCCTCTTCACCAAGCATGTTGTTCAGATGGACACCGGTTCCGGGCACCACCATCCCCGATCCCGTCCCGTTCGAGCAGGTGACGGACGCGCACAGGCCGTCGCCGTCCATCGCGGCAAGATGGGTGGTCGATCCGAGCCGATCGGCGATCTCCAGCCCCTGCCGGAACCGTTCTTCCCGCAGGAACTCGGCCGCGAAGTCCTCCTGGTCGAGCTTCTCGGCGAAACCGGTTCGGCGGGCCTGGCTCGCCGCTTCCATCACCCGGGCGATCTCGACCGTTCCCGACCTCCCCATCCGTTCGAGGAGCGCCAGGCAGTAGGTGATGAGGATGCCGCCCGCCGAAGGTGGTGGGTTCGTATGGATCCTGTGGTTGCCGAACGGGGTCGTGACCGGTTCGCGGACGATCGGCTCGTAGGCTTCCAAGTCCTTCCCGGACAGGGTCCCGCCCCGTCCGAGGATGTACTCCTCGATGGCGGCGGCTGTCTCTCCGGCGTAGATCGACCGGGGGCCTTCGGCGCCGTATCGGTCGAGCGCGTCGCCGAGGTCGGGATCGCGGAACACATCGCCCTCTTTGAGGATCCGCCCCTCCGGCGCGTAGATCGCCCGGGCTTCGGGGGTGGCCGTGTAGATCGGTTCGAGGATCCTCAACACGTAGGCCTGCTGGCGGTTCAAGGGGGCCCCTTCGCGGGCGAGCCGGGCGGCTGGGGCGGTCAGCTCCGCCATCGGGACCGATCCGAACCGGTCCAGTGCCAGGGCGAGCCCCGCGGCGGTGCCGGGAACCCCGCAGGAGGCCGCGCCGGCATTGAACACCTGGGTCGTGGCGGCATCGAAGTGGACCGGCACCGGCACCAGCTCGTCCGCCAGCTCGTGACCGCCGCGGCCTGGGGCGGCCACGAAGAAGTCGATCAGCACCGGTTTCACCCCGGCCCCACCGATGATCATGAACCCCCCGGCCCCGAGACCCGTCAGGGCACTCTCCAGCGAGAACGACGCGAGCACGGCCGCGGTGGCGGCATCGACCGCATTTCCTCCGTCTCGCAGGATCTGCGCCCCGGCCTCGGCCGACAGCGGATGCCCCGCGGCGACCACACCGCGCGAGGCCATTCGTCAGGAAAGGAATTCGGGTATATCGCCGCCGCTGACCGCGGGCAGAGATCCACCCCGGTCACGGACCGATCCCCTTGCGCGGGAATCTCCGCGGTCGAGCGGTTCGCGTCTGGTGTCCCGGCCGGAACCGCCCCGGTCACGCTGATCCTCGCTGGACCGTCGCCGGGTCGGTGACTTGTTGTCGAACCGGGTCGCGACCACGGTGATCCACACCTGGTCGTCGAGGTCTTCGTCGATGTTCGCGCCGAAGATGATGTTGGCATCGGGATGAGCGGCTTCGCCGACTGCGCGGGCCGCTTCCGAGACCTCGATCAACGAGAGGTCGGATCCACCGGTGACGGAGAGCAGGATCGACCGGGCGCCGTCCATCGGGGTCTCCAGGAGAGGCGAGGAGATCGCCTTCTCCGCGGCGATCATGGCGCGGTCGGGACCGCTGCCCATGCCGATCCCGAGCAGGGCGCGGCCGGCGTCGGACATGATCGACCGGACGTCGGCGAAGTCGAGGTTGATCACCGACGGCAGGGTGACGAGGTCGGAGATGCCCTGGACGCCCTGGCGGAGGACGTCATCGGCGACCTGGAAGGCGTCGACCATCGGGGTCGACTGGTCGAGCACTTCGAGAAGACGGTCGTTCGGGATCACGATCAGGGTGTCGACTTCGCCGGCGAGGGCCTCGATGCCCTGCTCGGCCTGCTTGGCCCGGCGGCTGCCTTCGAAGGTGAACGGCTTGGTCACGATCCCGACGGTCAGGGCACCGAGGTCCCGGGCCAGACGCGCGATCACGGGGGCGGCACCGGTTCCGGTCCCGCCACCGGCACCGGCCGCGATGAAGACCATGTCGGAGCCCTTGAGCAGCCTCTTGATGCGGTCCTGCTCGTCGAATGCGGCGCGGAACCCGAGCGAAGGGTCGGCTCCGGCGCCGAGGCCCCGCGTCTCGTCCCCACCGATGTGGACGGTGAGATCGGAGACGCAGAGCTGAAGCGACTGAAGGTCGGTGTTGACGGCCATGAACTCGACGCCCGGGATCTGAGCTTCGATCATGCGGTTGATCGCGTTGACGCCACCTCCGCCGACTCCGACCACGCGGATGATCGGGGTATGTGGCACACCGGCGCCCTGGTTGGCCGACGGTTCCTGGCGCCCGTAACGGGGCGCGTCGTCGGTCGGGGCCGGAGAGTCGGAGAAGATTCGACGGAGCCGGTCCTGGGGATCCGGCAGCCCGCTGGTGTCGGCCGCGGGGTCGGGGGCGGACAGCGGTCCGTGATCCGGTTCCTCGCGTCGCGGCTCGGGCTCGGCCGCCCGGCGGGTCTCCCCCACATCGGAGCCACCACGGGCCTCGACGGGATCCTGACGACCGAAACGGCCGGCGGAAGCGGGGTCGGGACCTCGCTCTTCCTCACGGGCATCGTCGCCCGAAGCAGCTTCGGGGGCGGGATCTACATCGCGTGCGACGGCCTCGGCATCACGTTCCACCGGATCGCCCTGCGGTCCGGATCGGTCATCCTCGCGGCGGGGTTCGAATTCGGGCGGCTCCTGAGAAGGGTCGTCGGAGGTAGAGCGAAACAGGTCCGCCAGGGGACCTTCACGCATACTCGCTCGTTTACGACGAGCCATCACTCAAGACCTCCTTCGCCAGATTCCGGTAGTACGACGCCGCACGACTGTCGGGATCGTACTTCAGGACACTAGCGCCCCGTACCGGCGCTTCGGCGAACTTTACGGCCTTGCGGATGCGGGACTTGAATACCAGGTCCCCGAAATTCTCTTCCAGAATCGAAACGGCTTCCCGGGCATGGAGGGTCCGGCCGTCGAACATGGTCGGCAAGATGCCCTCGATCCGGACGTTCGGGTTGAGGTTCTCCTGGATCATCTTCAAAGTGTTCTGGAGCTGGACCAATCCACGCATAGAAAGGTACTCGCACTGGACCGGGACGATCACCTTGCTCGAAGCGGTGAGGGCGTTGATGGTCAGCAAGCCGAGGCTCGGCGGGGTGTCGATGCAGATGTAGTCGTAGTCGCCGTGGACCTCGCGAAGCGCCTTCTCCAAGGATCGTTCACGGCCGATCTTGGTGCTCATCGCGATCTCGGCCCCGGCCAGGTCGATCGAGGCGACGGCGATGTCGATCTCGCGGTGGGCGATCACTTCGGAGATCGGCAGATCGTCCACCAGCACGTCGTACATGCTGTGTTCGACCTTGTCGGGGTCGATTCCCTGACTCATCGTGAGGTTGCCCTGCGGGTCGAGATCGATGCAGAGAACCCGGTTGCCGAGCTCGGAAAGGGCGACCGCCAGGTTCAGGGTCGAGGTCGTCTTGGCGACGCCGCCCTTCTGGTTGGCGAAGCTGATCACCTCGGCCATGTCGACCGGGGTCGGGTCCGGCTCCGGGGTCGGCAGAAGGAAGTCACGGCGGTCGGGGGCGAGCAGGTCGGCGGCCTTGAGGCGGATCTCCGACTCCTCGGCGGCAGCTTCCTCTTCCACCTGAGCCAGCTCCTCCTCGACCGGGGCGCCGGCGGGCGGCGCGACCGAAGCAGCCGCGGCGGCATCGCCGGCGGATTCGTTCGCGGGGGCATCGGCCGCCGGGGCCTGATTCGGCTCGGCAGCGGGTGTTGACATCGTCGAAGCAGGCTCCGGAGCGGCCGTCACCGGGACGGCGGCAGGCTCAGCCGTCGGAGTTTCCTCCGCCGATTCGGGAGCGTGCGTGTCACGTGCGTGGTTCTTGCGGCTCAGGATTCGCATTTGGGCCGTTATTCGCAGGTACCTCGCCCATTCCTCCCCGGAGGCTGCATCCGGTTGAATGCCTGCATAACCGAGTTCCTCGACAAACGGCTGTTATTCGTGACCGGGAAGGGTGGCGTCGGCAAGACGACGGTCGCGATCGCGCTCGGGATCCGCGCTGCGCTCGAAGGCAAGAGGACGATCGTCTGCGAGGTCGCATCCTCCGAGAACACCTCGCGCCTTTTCGACCAGTCGGCGGTCGGGTTCCGCGAGGTCGAGCTGGCCAACAACCTGTGGGCGATCTCGATCGACCCAGAGGAGTCCATGCGCGAGTACGTGCTGCTCCAGTTGAAGGTCAAGGCGATGCGCGACCTGCTCTTCCGCAGCAAGATGTTCACCTACCTGGCGGCCGCCACCCCGGGCCTGAACGAGCTGGTGACGATCGGCAAGATCTGGGAGCTGGCCCAGCTGGACCGCAAGGTGAAGCACGGTCGCAAGTACGACCTGGTGATCGTCGACGCACCTGCCACCGGCCACGGGATCAGCTTCCTGCAGACGCCCCGCACCTTCGCGAACATCGCCCGGGTCGGGCCGATCCACAGCCAGGGCCTCCAGCTGGAGGCGATGATCACGGATCACAGCCAGACCGGCGCGGTGATCGTTTCCCTGCCGGAGGAGATGCCGGTCAACGAGAGCGCCCGCCTCGAACAGGAGCTGAGCGAAGGCATCGGCGTCTCGATCGACCGGGTGATCATGAACGCCCTGTATCCCGACCGGTTTTCGCGGACCGACCTCGATCGGCTCGCTTCCCTGCGCGGGTCGGACGACGGCGAGGTCCGGGCGGCGGCCCGGGCGGCGGGCTCCCAGGCGAAAAGGGTCGCCGCCCAGCGGGAGCAGCTCGCCCGGCTCGAGGAGATGGTCCACGCGCCCATCTCGACCCTGCCGTTCGTGTTCCGGCCCGAGCTCGACCTCAAGGCGGCTCGTCTGTTGGCCGAGGAGATTTCCTGATGACCTCGATCGAAGATGTGATCGGCGATCGCCAGATCGTGATCTGCGCCGGCTCCGGCGGGGTCGGCAAGACGACCACTTCGGCGGCGATCGCGCTCGGCATGGCCGCCCGGGGCTTGAAGGTGTGTGTCTTGACGATCGACCCGGCGAAGCGGCTGGCCGACTCGCTCGGCCTCGAAGAGCTCGGCAACGAGGCGTCCCGGGTCGATCCCGCGCTGCTCCGTGAACATGGGGTCGAGACGAGTGACGGCGGCGAGCTCTGGGCGATGATGCTCGACGCCAAGGAGACCTTCGACGCGCTGATCGCCCGACATGCCGAGGATGCCGCCGCCCGGGACCGGGTGCTCGGCAACCGCATCTACCAGGAGATCTCGGGCGCCCTTGCCGGCTCCCAGGAGTACATGGCGATGGAGAAGCTCTTCGAGCTGCATTCCGACGGTCGGTTCGACCTGCTGGTGCTCGACACCCCGCCGAGCCGCAACGCGCTGGACTTCCTCGACGCGCCGCGGCGGCTGACCCAGTTCATCGAGGGGCGCTCCCTCCAGATCTTCCTCCGGCCGACCGGGCTGGCGGCGCGGGTCGCGGGCCGGGGTGCCAGCGTGGTCCTGTCGGTGCTGAAGCGGATCCTCGGATTCGACCTGCTGGCGGATCTCTCCGAGTTCTTCACCGCCTTCAGCGGCATGATCGACGGCTTCCGTGACCGTGCCCAGCGCGTCAACACCCTGCTCAGCGACCAGCGGACCTGTTTCGTCGTCGTCTGCGGGCCCCAGGGTCAGCCGATCGACGAGGCCGTCTTCTTCCATTCGAAGCTGGTCGAGAACGAGATGAACTTCGCCGGGGTGGTCGTCAACCGGGTCCGGTACCGGTTCGGGACCCGGTCACCGCGGTTGCGGGACCTGACCGCCCGGCTCGAAGGCGAACTGGGTGATGAAGCGTCACCGGAACTGGCCGAGGCGGCTGCCCGCAACCTGGTCGAGTACGAGGCCCTGGCTCAGCGCGACGCCCGCAACATCGCCCGGCTCACCGAGAGCCTCGGAGGCGAACCGATGATCCGGGTCCCGTATCTCGACACCGATGTCCACGACATCGCCGGCCTGGCCGAGATCGATCGTTACCTGTTCGCCGACGAGGAGACCAGGATCGATCTGGCTACCGGGTCCGGCGATGGCGGTAGTTCAGCTCGCTGACCGACCATTCGGTCGTGCCGGGATCCGGGAAGAAGCGGCGGTTGAGCGGCCCGTGATCGGGGTTGCGGCGGTCCTCTTCGAACCCGTCGTGAGGCTGGACCGGAAAGTCCATAGTCTCACCGGCCCGGCTCGCGTTAAGCCAGTCCTCGCGTAGCGTCGCACCGACCTCCGTGGTCGCCGTAACCTTGATCTCACCTTCGGCCGGCGTCGGCTCCAGCAGCCTGGTGCTGCCGGTGTCCTCGAAGGGCTGGTCGAAGCTCGCGCCGAAGTCGGCTGCGAAATCGGCGTTGACGGTGCTCCGTTCGGAGCCGGGCTCGATGCCGAGCGCGACCTCGATCTCCGGCATCGACTCGAACCGGCGTTCGTTGAGATCGATCGGGGCGGCGGGAACGTCGGGAAGCGGTTCTGGGTCGAACTCAGGAACCGATCCGAACAGGGGGTCCACCCCTGCCTCCACTTTCGGATCGACACTTTCGGTCCCACCCACGACCCGGGGGCGGAACACGTGAATCTCTGCGCCGGCCGGCTCGTCCATGGCGATCTCGCCGGGGAACTCGGTTGCGACGAAATCATCTTCGGGTTCCGGCACCGCGTCCCATTCGGCCGTCGAGCCGATCTGGCTGGCGCTGCCTTCACCGGCGGCGAGACCCGTGGTCAGGAGGGTCTCCTCCGCGGTCACGTTCAGGTCCTGGCCGAAGTGGCCGAGCACGGCCTCCCGCATGATGTGCCGGGTCGAATCCTCGATCCAGGCGGCGATGTAGGTGGCTGACTCGCCGCCGACCGACATCACGTCTTCGCCGTTGATCAGGGTCTGCTCGAGCTTCATAGCCAGCGCGAACCGTTCGCGGGCACGGAGATCCTCGGCGTCACCGGTGACCAGAGCCGCTGCCCGCGCGTCGAGCGGGGCGTCGATGACGCCTTCGCCACCGAGAGCGGAACGGATCGCCAGCAGGTGATCGCTCAGCCCGTCGATCGGCAGGGCGCGTTCGCATCCGTACTGGAAGCGACGCTGCGCGTAGGCGAGATGGTCGAGATCGGCGGGGCTCTCGTTGAGGCGCCGGACGAGGCCGTTCAGGCCTTCGACCTCGGACTCGATAAGGAAGTAGCTGCCGGGACGCGGCGGGGCGGCACCGGTCTCGATGCGGCGCCAGGACTCCTCCCCGACCGGGGCGAAGGCGAAAGGCCCGACCCCGACCGAGCCGTCCTTGAAGAGACGGAGCGCCTGGATCAGAGCGTGGAGACGGGCTACCGCCCTGCGCGGTCCATCCTCGGAATCGGTCAGGGGCACCATGGCCAGGTACGCCTGCTGCCAGGCGGCCCGCTCGGTTCCCTCGCTGGTGGTCGCCTCCAGGGGCGCGTTGACGGAATCGGCCTGGACGATCTTGATGTCGCCGACGAGCTCGATCTCCGTCGGGGTCATCTCGAACCCGATCAGCGGGGCCAGCAGCACCTCCGCCTCGTGGATGTCGCGGGCTTCGACCTCGAGCGCGGCCAGCGCCTGCTCGACCCGAGCGATGTCCAGTGAGAACTCGGTGGTGCCCTCCCAGAGGGAGGTGATGAACACGGAGAGCATCTCCTCGGCCCGGCGGTTCGGCTCGGAAGGAACCGGGATGCCGCGCGACTCGAGGTAGGGAGCGGCGACCTCGGTCGAGGCGACCGCGCCCCGCGCGGGCCCGTAGGAAGGCAGCGACTTGAGCTCGTCGATGTGGGCGCTGATGTAGCGCGAAGTCAGGGGCACGTACCGGTAGAAGTGGGAGCTCTCCCCATCGTTCTCCGCAACGTCGAAGGGGATCTGGTCGCCGGTGGCCACCAGGGAGGAGAACCGCGTCGACGCCTCGGCTGCAAGCCGCTTCAAAGCCTCGTCAAGTACCGGATCGTGCATGTCGTCCTGGTTCCCGCCCCCGGCCCCCCATCCTGCGGCTGCACGGTGGATTGCAGTCGGCCCGAAGGCGAGCACGCACCCTGAACCGGCCGGGTGCAACTCTCGTGGTCCGCCGTTGTTATGGGTCTGTCGCTGCCCGCCGGCAGCGCTTACCGGGGGAGACAACGAATGTCGAGGGAGTTTCCGCTTTACCGCATCGCTGGAATGGTCACGATGGCAGTCCTGGCGCTGTGCGCCGCTTTCATGCCCGACCCGGGCCAGGCCCGGTCGCCCGGGCAACTCGACCCGTCCTGGGGATCCGACGGGCTCACGGTCCTTGCGTTCGGGGACAAGACCGCCGGTTCCACCGCAGCCGGGCTTGTCAAGGATCCGGAGGGTCGCATCATGCAGCTCGGCAGCTCATCTTCCGGCAAGGAAGGGTTGATCTCCCGCAATTTGGCGGACGGCAGCCCGGATTCGACATTCGGCAACGAGGGGACGGCGGCCGTTCCCGGCCTGCTTCCCCGTTCGATCGATTTTCAGCCGGACGGTCGGCCGGTGATCGCCGGGCTGGCTGCCGGCGAACCGGCCCTCGCTCGTCTGAACGGCGACGGTTCGCTGGATGCCTCTTTCGGCACCGGCGGCATCAGCCGTATCGTCTGGGATCCACCTGCCAAGCTCTTCTCCGGTTTCGCCCGGTCCGATGCGCGGGTGATCGACCTGCAGAGCGTCGCCGTTCTGACCTCTGGTGACATCGTCGCCGCCGGCCCGGTAGGTGGCTGCTACCGGGACGACCCCGACGGTTACCCTCAGACAGGCTGCGATCAGTTCGTCGCCATTGGGGCCGATTCCGGCGGTGCCCCCCTTGCGGATTTCGGAGCAACCGGCGGAATCCGGTACTTCAGCTTCTACGGTGACGTAATCGGCAACATGGCGTTCGCCGCCGACGTGGCCCCGGACGGGCTGATCCGGCTGGGTCTTTACTCGATTGCCGATTCAACCAACGGGGGACTCGACGCTTTCGTCAACGTCGCCACGATGCCCGCAAGGTCTTCGGCCGAGGCCGAATGGATCGCCGATCACTACCCGGACGCGCCACCGATAGCCCGGGCGATGGTCGGGGTTCTGTCCGGGGGCCCCGGAATGGGGGGACCGGACTTTGGCGGGCCCGGCCCCGGCGGCCTCACGCTCGACGGCGACCTCACCTATGCCGTCACCGGCGAGGCCCTGGTGAGATTCGGGGCAGACGGGGCGCCCGACCCTGCCTTCGGCAGCCGCGGGGTGGTGGCGCTCACCGCGGCCACCTACCACGGCTCGATCGGCAACCGGCGGATGATCGGACAGTCGGTGGCTATCGACGATCGAGACCGAGTGGTGGTCTCGGGCCTGTTCAAGCCGTCCCCCGGATCAAGTGCCTTCGCGGCACGCTTCAACGCGTCCGGTGAACCCGACCCGACCTTCAGCAACGACGGCTTCGCCGCCGCGTGGCAGGGCAGCGGTGGATCGCTGGTCAACCGCCCGTCACTGGTGGTCAGCGGTGACCGGTACCTGCTCGGCGGAACCCACACCAACAAGGGGTCCTCGCGTGCCCTGCTGATGGCGATCGACGGGAGCGCCGGCCGTTCCTACAGATGCGGTGGACGGGCTGCGACCTGGATCGGCACCGACGGCGACGATGAGGTCAGGCTGACCAACGGCGTCGTCGTCACCCTGGGCGGCAAAGACCGGGTGACTTTCCTCAAACGTGAAACCCAGCAGTCGGTGACCTGCGCCGGACCGGGCAACGATCGAGTCGAAACCATCGGCGGAATCGTCTACGGCGGTCCTGGCAACGACGATCTGTCCGGGATCACGAGCGAGAAAGGCCGCTTCCTGGGAGATCGCCTCTACGGTGGCCCCGGAAACGATGTCATCAAGGGCAAGTCCGGTAGCGACGTGATCTCCGGTGGCCCTGGCAACGATCGTCTCTACGGAGGATCGGGAAGGGATCAGATCCGGGGAGGGCCCGGCCGGGATCTTCTGAAAGGCGGAGCCGGCACCGACCGGTTGATCGGTGGGCCGGGCCGCGACCGGCTGGACGGTGGACCGGTCGGACCGCCCCTGGACCGGTACGTCACCCGGGCGGGCGCGAAGACTTCCGTTTCGATCATCGCCTCTGGCCGCAAGGTGCATAACGTGCTGGTCGGGTCCACCATCGCCTGCCAACCGTTCAACCCCGACTGCCAGCAAGGCCGCTTCGGCTACTTCCAATTCAACGACCACCGGTTCAAAGGTCGGAAACAGATGCTGAAGGGACACGAATGGGATGCCGACGAGTACGACGCCGACACATTCGACCAGAGGATCGAAGCCCGCAAGCGGGGAAGGGTCGTGACCGGCAAGGTCCGCTTTACGATCCCCAGCCCTCATTGGCGTGCCCACTGGACCGGCCAGAGCCTGCGCAACCCGTGGGTTGGCTTCCGCGCGTTCCGCCAGCCGAAGGACCGGCAGATCGTCAAGCAGTGATACGGAGTTCACGCATGAAGCGTCTGTTTTCGGCAGCACTCGCGCTCTCGGTGCTGGTTTCTTGCGCCACTATCGGCGCGTCGGCAGGTTCAGCGAGCCAGGCACAAGCCGCTCTGCCCGGAGACCTCGACGGGGGATTCGGAAAGCGAGGGGTCGCGACGGTCGCGCTCGGTCGGGGTGACCGTGAGCGGGCGACGGCGGTTGCCCGACAGCCGGACGGCAAGCTGGTGGTTGCCGGCATGGCCGGGAGGACCGGGTTCCTGGCCCGCTTCCACCCCGGGGGTTCACTCGACCGGAATTTCGGCACCGGGGGCAGCGTCACAACCGCGCCGACCTCCTGGTCCCGTGTCGCGGTCGACGGCGTCCATCTGGTGACCGTTGGCACGGACGGGAGTGCCGTCGTGGTCGCCCGGTTCCATCTTGACGGCTCGATCGACCAGGGCTTCGGGACCGAGGGGATCTACCGATTCGACCCGGAACCCGGCCTTCCCGGTGGCTTGCCCGCCCTGGCAGTCACCGGCTTGGCCGTCGCCGACGGCCGGATCACGGTCGCGGGCGTTCCCGACAGGTGCGTCGACGACCCGTGGCGCGAGGAATACTCGTCCTGTCACGATCCATTCGTCGTCGCCCTGACCCGGGACGGCAGGCTCGACGAGACCTACGGCAAGTCCGGCGTGCTTCGCATCGATGCCGCCCGGGAACGCAGATCGGTCGCCCTCCTTCCCGACGGACGTGCGGTCTCGGTGGCCACGGACTTCACTGGGGATGGCGATCCGGTCGACTGGAGCAGCTATACGCACGCCCGGTTCTTCACCGCCGCCGGCCAGCCTGACCTTTCCGTCGGAAAGCAGCGGGATGGCCATGTTCTTCTGCCGATCCCCTTCGGTCGTCAAGGTGTCCCGATCAGCGCTGCCCTGGACCACAGGGGCCGGATCGTGCTGGCGCAGGACATCCTGTACCGGTTCCGCCGTGACGGCAAAGTCGACATGACGAATTACCTCGCATCCGACGAAGGTCTGATCTCCGTCGACGGCCTCGCGATCGATGCACGCAACCGGCCGGTCCTCGCCGGGCATTCGCTGAGGCGGGGAACCCTGCGCACCTGGGTGGTGCGCCTTTCGGCTGACGGCAGCTTAGATCCTGCCTTGAGCAACGACGGGGTCGCGCTCGGCCGACGGTTCGGGCCCGTCTCCGACCGTGACAGCCTCAGGCTCCGTCCGGTGGGCATCGTCCCCGGCCGTGGCGGGACCTGGCTCATGGTCGGGACCGAGAAGCGCGGCAAGAAGCTCCGGGTGACGGTTTCAGCCCACCTCGGTGGGGAACGGCGTGTCCCCCGATGCTTCGGTCAGCGGGTGACGTGGCTCGGCACCAACGGCCCCGACCGGGTCCGGCGAGGCAACGGGATAGTCGCCGGACTCGGGGGCGACGACCGGATCAAGGTCAAGTCAGGTGCGGTCTGTGGCGGGCCGGGTAACGACCGGATCACCGGCTCCGCCAAACAGGTGGACGGCGGATCCGGAGACGATGTCATCCGGTACACCGGGCGCACCTACCCCGGCATCACCTCCAGAATCAGCAACTGGCTTTCCGGAGGGCCGGGGGATGACACGATCCTCGGCTCAGGCGTGAACGATTCGATCAGGGGAGGAACCGGGAACGACACCCTCAAGGGCTTCCGGGGCCGGGACCGCATCCACGGGGGTCCCGGACGCGACTCCATCATGGGCGGGGCCGGATACGACCGACTCGTCGGCGGGCCTGGCCGCGACCGGATCGATGCTGGGACCGGTGAATCTCCACGAACGTACTACCGCGGCAAGCGGCGCGGCGTATGGATCGAGCTCAGGCGGAGAGGCAATCACCTGAAGGAGGTGAGGATCCGGGCCTGGGAGAAATGCGACGGATCACGGCGCTCCCGGGGCGAGTTCCAGGTGACGGGCCCGATCAGGATCCATCCGCGGACCGGGAAGTTTCGGCTGCGGGCTGGACACGGGAATCCCGACGATGGAATCGAACAGCTGATCGGCCGGTTCAAGGGCGATCGGGTCACCGGGACTTATGAGTATTTCGACCCTGGATGGGACTGGACCCAGACCTGCCGGATCGTGGCCGGCCCGCAAATCGGCACCGTGAAATTCAGGGCCCGGCGTGTGTCCCCGCCTCGCGACGAGGTGAGGCCTTGAATGTTCCGGACGTGACGCGGTCCTGAGCCTGCCGGGGGTCAGGCGGTGACCGGCTGGGCGTCCAGCCACTGGATCCCGTACTTGCGCATGTCCTCGATCAGGGGAACGAGATGCTTGCCCTTCTCGGTCAGCGCGTAGGTGACGCGAGGCGGCACCTCGGGGAAGGTCTTGCGCTCGATGATCCCCTCGTCCTCGAGGGTCCGCAGCCGCAGCGAGAGGGTGCGGGGACTGATCCCTTCGAGGGAGCGTTCGAGCTCGCAGAACCGACGACTGTCGTCGGCAAGGTCACGGATCACCAGGAGGGTCCATTTTCCGGAGATGACGTCCGCCGTGCGGCAGACTGGACATCGGTCGTTGTCGATTGCGCTCATGGTTTCGATCGGACCGGCGGTAAAGGCGAACTCGGCGGGCGGTTGAAGAAAGCCCGGACCGAAGCCAACCGGTCACTTCAACAAGTATAGGCACATGGCTTCACTTACTGAAGCGGCTCGGCGCCGCTCCCGTCGCCATTCACCCGTCTTCAGATCGGCGCCGCCTCGCCGACCGAGCTTGCGCCGCCCCACCGGCCAGGCTTGTTCAGAGCAGCCCGAAGGAGGCCAGCCAGGCGACCGGCACCGTGCCGACCGCGAGGAAAGGAGCCAGCGGCAACGTGGTGCGGGATGGCGGGGTGCGGGTGGCCAGGGAGATCATCGCGCCGGTCAAAGCGGCGAGGCCGAGAGCCGGCAGCACAGCCGCCCAGGCCGTGATCCCGAGGTAGATGCCGATCACCCCGACCAGCTTGACGTCGCCCATCCCCATCCCCTCCGGGCGGGCCAGCGCGACGATCAGCAACGGCAAGGCGGCCATGAGTCCAAGGAGGGCGGCCATCAGCATCCCGGACGCGCCTGCCTCGATGGCCGCGACGATCAGGCCGAGGGCCCCGGCTGCCCCGGTGAGCAGGTTGGGGATCACCCTTCGGCGAAGATCGGTGACCGAGGCGGCGGCCACGGTGGAGGTCAGCAGCGTAGCCGCGAGCAGCGTCGCAAAATGTGAGCTGTCGTTCGCCTCGATCACCTGACTTCATCGTGGCTGGATTTAGCTCACAGGTGTTGCGACAAGCGCGAATTTTCGGTGACGTCGATCCAAAGCAGCTGCAACGAAAACCGGCCCCGAGGGGCCGGTGAACGTTTCGCTCTGAGCTCGCCAGCGCGGAGCTGACAAGGATTTCCACCGGGAAGGTCGCGATAGTGCCCCGGCACGTGAGCCGGCCTTCCCGGTGGTACTGACGCAGTCAGCGTCGCACTGGTGAACTCAGGCTCAGGTGGCTTCGCGGAGCTTCTGGGCCTCGTTCAGGCTCTGAAGCTTCTTCAGCGACTGGTTCTCGATCTGACGGATTCGCTCACGGGTGACGTTGAAGGTCCTTCCGACCTCGTCCAGGGTCCGGGGATGCTCGCCGCCGAGCCCGTAACGGAGCTCGAGCACGCGACGCTCGCGGTAGGAGAGGTTCTCCAGCGATTCCTTCAGCGCTTCCTTGGTCAGCAGGTCGGCCGCACGGTCGAACGGCGACTCGGCCTTCTCGTCGGCGATGAACTGGCCGAACTCGGACTCCTCTTCGTCGCCGACCGGCTTCTCCAGCGAGACCGGAGACTGGGCGGAACGCTTGATCGAGTCGACCTCTTCGGGATCGATGCCGGTCACTTCGGCGATCTCCTCCGGGGTGGGCTCGCGGCCCAGCTCCGTGACGAGCTTGCGCTCGGCGCGGCCGATCTTGTTCAGCTTCTCGACCACGTGGACCGGGATGCGGATGGTGCGGGCCTTGTCGGCCAGCGCCCGGGCGATCGCCTGACGGATCCACCA
>JBEBXB010000002.1:0-25688 GCA_040391885.1 Conexibacter woesei
CAGGGAGTCGACTGGTGGAAGGCGGCCGGGGTCGAGATGCCCGTCAAGCCGGGCGACCACGTGGTCTTCCCCGCCTCGGCCGGGAACTGGGTCGAGGTCGACGAGGAACGGCTGCTCGTCTGCCGGGTCACCCAGCTACTCGGCGTCCTCGAAGCGACCGACAACTAGCCCCCGGGACCGAGGACCGGCCCCGGTCGGTTCAGAACTCGACCGTGTCGCCGAGATCGAGCTCGATCGCGCGCCGGTAGGCCAGCCCCGCGGCCGCGGCGTCTTCGATACCCAGGCCGACGCTCTTGAAGAGGGTGATCTGTTCGGCGTCGGCGCGACCGGGCTTCTGCCCGGTGAGGAGCTCACCCAGCTCGGCGTGGACGATCTCCTCGCCTACCCCGAGATCGGCGGCGGCCATGATCACGTCCTGGCTGCCCGACGCGCCCGGGTTCATGATCGTCGAGCGATCCTCGACCACGACCATCGCCGCTTCGACAAGGGCGGTGTCGACCTCGCGACCGCTCATGTTGTGACCCACCGAGTTGACGTGACAGCCCGGCGGAAGCAGGTGATGGCAGATGATCGGCTCGGCGACGCCGGTGGCCGCGACGACTATCTCCGCGTCTTCGAGAGCGACTTCGAGGGACGGCGCGACCCGGCTCTCCAGGCCCAGCTCGGTCCTCACCCAGGCGGCGAACCCCGCCGCCCGTTCCTGGTCGCGATCGGCGACGGTGACGAGACTGAACTCGCGATCCCGGGCCAGCGCCTCGACGTGGGCCCGGCCCTGGACCCCGGCCCCGACGACCGCGACACGGGTTGCCTCGGGACGAGCCAGCAAGCGGGTCGCGAGCCTCGAAACCGCCGCGGTCCGGATCGCGGTGATCGACTCGCCGTCCAGCAACGCCAGCGGTGAGCCGTTCTCCGAGTCGAACAGGGCCACCAACGCCTGGTGGAGCGGGTGGTCGGTGTTGCCGGGGAACTGCGAGACCAGCTTGACGGCCATCTCGCCGTCGGTTCCCAGCCAGCCTCCCATCAGGTAGAGATGCCCGGATCCGGAGCTGATCTCGGAGCGTGGGGGCATCGAGGTGCGGCCGCGCGTGAGGTTCTCGAAGCCGACCGCGAGCTCGTCGACGAGCTGATCCGGATCGATCAGCTGCTCGATGAGGTCGTCGCCGAGCAGTCGCAGCTTCATGCCGCACTCTCGCTGACGCCCTCGGCTGTGCCTTCGCCGTCGCCCGCACGGGGGCCGCGTCGCCACCTCCGGAAGGAATCTCGACGGATCATCAGCTCCCTGCCGCCGGTGATCCCGGCGGGAAGCAAGATCAGGAAGAGCAGCATGATCAGGGAGAGCCCCATCTCGTGCATCCCGGTGATGCCGACCGACTGATCGACGCGTTGCAGGATCTCCGAGACGACCGAGATCACGACGGTGCCGACCACCGCTCCGGCGACGCTGGTCATGCCACCGACGACGAGCATCGCCAGGGTGACGAAAGTGAGTGACAGGTAGAAGCTGTCGGGGCTGAACACACCCACGAACTGGCCGTGGAGGAACCCGCCGATGCCGACGATGAAGGCGCTCAGCACGAAGGCGATGAAGCGCTCCCGGTAGATGTTGATGCCGACGCCGGCGGCCGCGTGCGGATCCTCGCGGGAAGCCTGGAGGCGAAGGCCGATCCGTGAGCGCTGGAATACCACAACGACGACCAGGATCGCCAGGGCCCAGATCAGGGCGCTGGTGAGGGTGGTGTTCGTCGGGACACCGAGCATCGAGCCGGTGCCTCGGGTGACGTCGTCCCAGTTCCGGGCGACGGTGAAGACGATCTGGATCATCGCGAGGGTCGCGATTCCGGCCGCCAGTCCCGAGAGCCTCATCAGGGCCACGCCCATCACCAGCGCGAAGATCGCCGCCGCCCCGGCCGCGAGCAGAGCCGCCGGGATGGTGGAGACGTCAGCCACCTGCAGCCAATGCACCAGATCCGGAAGGATCACCGCCTTCTGAGCCGGCGGGATCGTCAGCAACGCGCCGGCGTAGGCGCCGATGGCCATGAAGCTGATGTGGCCGAACGACATCACCCCGGAGGTGCCGACGAATGAATACAGGCCGAGGACGACGACCATGTTGATGAACATCTGGGTGCCGACCCGGATCAGGACGGCATCGCCGGAGATCCAGATCAGGGCGTAGACCACCAACATGATGAGCCCCGGTATGGCGATGCGGGAAAGCGCATCGCGGGCGCCATCGACGATTCCGTTACCCAAGCGATTCATACTCTCGTCTCCCGGTCGCCGCGGAGGAACAACCCCTGCGGCCTCATCACCAACAGCCCGATCACTGCTGCGAACACGAACACGTCACGGTAGGGCCTCAACTCCAGCGGCAGGAACGACTGGAGCGCCACGGTGGCCGCTCCCAGGAGGAACCCTCCGCCGGCGGCCGCGGGGATGCTCCCCATGCCACCGAGGACGACCGACACGAAGCCGACGGCCGCGAGCTGGACACCGAGGGTCGGGGTCACCGTGCCCGTCTGCGCAACGAAGCTCAAGGCCACGGCGCCAGCCAGAAGCCCACTGAGCCCGAATGCCATCGCGATCACGATGTTCGCGCGCACCCCGACCAGCCGGGCCATCACGAAGTCTTGGGCGGCCGCCCGCATCTGGACTCCCCATGAGGTCCGGCCCATGAAGATCGCCAGGGCGATCAGCAGCAACGCGGTACCGGCGATCGTCATCACGGATAGTGCCGCGACCCGAATGCCACCGATCTCGAAGCTCTTGGTCACCAGTGCCGGCAGCTCCACGGAGCTTGCCGTCGGCGTGTAGATCGCGCTGATCAGGTTCTGCAGGAACACACTGAGCGCAAATGAGGCGATCAACAGCGTCGAAGGGTCTGAATCCCGGAGGAAACGGAAAGCCATCCTGTCCATGAGGAGGGCGGCGATCATCGGAACGAGGATCGCGCCGGCCACGAGGATCGGCCAGGGCTGACCCGCCAGCGAAAGCATGATGTAGCCGCCGACCATGACCAGGTCGCCGTGGGCGAAGTTGATCAGGCGCATGATCCCGAAGATCAGGGCGATGCCGAGGGCGACCAGGGCGTACAGGCTGCCGAGACTGGCAGCGTCGATCGCGTTTTGAAGCAGTTCACTCATGGCTTCTCCTGAACCTTGCCTAGATAGAGCTCGGTGACGTCGATCTTGCTGGCGTCGCCGTCACCGCCGGCCAGGCTCATCACGCCGTTGTCGAGCAGGAAGGTGCGGTCGGCGATGCCGGCCGCACGGGTCACGTTCTGTTCGACGAGGAGGATCGTCACCCCGTCACCGCGCAGACGATCGAGCAGCTCGTACACGGCATCGATCATCTTCGGGGCGAGCCCGAGGGAAGGCTCGTCGACCAACATCAGTTCCGGTTTGGTCACGCAGGCCCGGGCGATCGCCAGCTGCTGCTGCTCCCCGCCGGAGAGCTGGTCGGCTCGTTGTGCCTTCCGGTCCTCGAGGATCGGGAACTGCTGCATGGCCAGCTCGACCTGGCGGCGCCCTTCCTGGCGGCCGCAGACCAGGGCGGCGACCTTCAGGTTCTCCTCGACCGTGAGCTCCGGGAACACCCGGCGCCGCTCCGGCACGAGGGCCATTCCGGACCGTGCGATCTTCTCGGCCTGCCAGCCGACGATCGACTCGCCGCGCAGCCGGATCTTCCCAGAGGCAGGCTGGACGACGCCGGCGACCGACATCATCAGGGACGACTTGCCGGCGCCGTTGGGCCCGAGGATCGCGACGACCTCGCCCGCATTCACGGCAAACGACACATCACGCAGGGCGGTTATCGCGCCATAGCGGACGTTCAAATTCTCTATCTCAAGCAGTGGTGTCATGTTCCGTCCCGAGGTAGGCTTCGATGACCGCCGGGTCGCGCTGGACCTCGGCCGGGCTGCCGGCCGCGAGGGTCTTGCCGCGATCAAGCACGTGGAGACGGTCGCAGAGGCCCATGATCAGAGCCATGTCGTGCTCGACCACGATGATCGCGCAGCCGACCTGGGCCTGGATCGCGCGGATCGCGTCGACCAGTTCGGCTGTCTCCTCCTCGTTGAGCCCGGCGGCGGGCTCGTCGAGAAGCAGTGCCTTGGGTTCCGCGGCGGCCGCCCGGGCCAGAGCGAGACGACGTTCGCTGCCGTAGTCCAGGGTCTGGGCGACGAGATCCGCCTGCGGGGTCAGGCCGAGCAGGTCCAGGTAGCTCCGTGCCCGTCCCTCGACGGCGGCGCGGCTGCCCCCGAGCTGCATCGTCGCCAGTTCGACGTTCTCCAGAACGGTCATGCGATTGAACAGACGGACGTTCTGAAAGGTCCGGGCCATGCCCTTGCGCGCAAGGCGGAACGGCTTGGTCCCGGTCACGTTCTCACCCTGGAACCTGAGCTCGCCAGCGGTCGGCTGGACGAAGCCGGTGAGCACGTTCAGAAAGGTGGTCTTCCCCGCCCCGTTCGGACCGATGACGCCGACGATCTCACCACCGTCGAGATGGAAGTCGACATCCGCCAGCGCGTGGACGCCACCGAAGGACACGGAAGTCCCGCGAACCTCGAGCAGATGCTCGAGGTTCGCGGTCTCCGGTCCACCATGGGTACCTGGTGTTTTCATTGGCACCCGCTTCGACTCACAGACCAGCCGGCGGCGGGTCCTTCGGTGCCCACGGCTCGACGTACTCGTGATTCCCGTTGCGGATCTCGACGACCGCGTACGGACGCTTCTCCGTACCGTGGAGCTCGGTCGTGAACGTGGTCGGGCCGACGAGGAGATCTTCATCCTCGAAGGACTCGAGTGCGCTCCGAACCGCTTCGGTGTCGGTGCTGCCCGCTTCCTCGACCGCACGGGCGTACGCCTCGACGATCGAGTAGCCGACCACGCTGTACTGCTTGAGGTCCGGGTTCTCCGAAGTCTCGGTGACCCGCTTGATCAGCTTGTTGACGTCCGGATTCGGGTCGTTGCCCCAGGCGGAGACCCACGGCGTGTAGTACACGTTCGAGAGGTCCTTCATGCCCTTCATCCAGGCGTCGCCATCGATGCAGACACCGTTGACGATCGGGGTGTCGATACCGGCGGCACGGAGCTGACGAACCGCTGTGGTCGCTCCGGGCGGGCAGCTCGGCAGGTAGATGAAGTCCGGCTCCTCCGGCAGGTCCTTGATCCGAGAGATCTGCGACGCGAACGAGGCGTCGTCACCCTGGAAGGTGTCCTTGCCGAGAATCGAGTCGGCGCCGGCCAGCTGCGCCCAACGCTCCTCGAAGTACTTGCCGAGTGACTTGGAGTAGTCGATCGACTGATCGGTGAGGGTGTAGACGGTCTTCCAGTCCTTGCTCTCGAACGCCCACTCGGCGGCGGCTGCGCCTTCGCCGTTGGTGTAGTTGGTGAGCGTGAACACGTTGGGCCCGATGCCCTTGGCGCCGAACTTCACGTCGGTGCCGCAACCGATGGCGAGCAGGTCTTCACCCTGGGCGACCAGGGCCGCCGGTCCGCCGTAGTCGAAGTCGCAGCTGGGGATGATCATGTCGACGTTGTTGTCGCTGATCAGCTGCGTGGCCGCGGATGCCGCCTGCTCCTTGTCGGACTTGGAGTCGACGTGGACCAGTTCGAGCTGCCGGCCGAGCACGCCACCATCGGCGTTGATGTCTTCGACGGCCATCTCGGCACCGACGAGCGCGGGAATGTCGAACGGTGACATGAACCCGGTCTTCGCGGAGGCGACCCCGATCTTGATCGGGCCGTCCCCGCCGCCCGAGTCACCGGATGAATCGCTGCTGCCACCGCATGCCGCAACCCCCACCGCGATGAACATCGCGGCTAGAAGCGCAAAAAGTCTCTTCCCTCTCATACTTACTGCCTTTCGTTTTTCTTGAGCTCCCGCAGCTCCTCACTGCGGGACTGATTTACCTCGAACTCGAGGGCCTCCGGGTCGCCGACATCGATGACGACTCCGTAGACCTGCTCTGCCCTCTCGACCGAAATAAGTTCGTTTGTGACGTCTTCGAGCACCCATTCGGCTGGACGGTCCAGGGGATCGCCCCAGCCTCCACCGCCGCCCTGCCAGTAGTCGATGCCTTCGCCGGCCTGGAGCCGGAATCCGGAGCACATGACCCCGAGGGACTCTTCTTCCGGAGTGCCCGGCTGGAAGACCATGCCGTTGCCGAGCGGCTCGAGACCGCCGTCGTAGCCCCAGGGGAGTCGCTTTCCACGGTCGCTGAGACCGGAAAGCGTGCTTTCGCCATGGGTCACCCGGATCGGGAACGACAGTCCGAACCCGCCCCGGTGCCTGCCGGCGCCTTCCGAATCCTGAAGCAGGCCGTAGCCCTCGATCAGGACCGGATACGCCCGTTCCAGGAACTCGGCGGGCTGGATCTTGGTGCCCGACGACAGCGGCACCAGGGACGTGAAGTTGTCCCGGGCGCCGGGCCGGGCGCCCCAGCCGCCGGCCAGCCAGCAGTACATCACGTAGTTCTCTTCGTGCTGGGGCCGTGGGTCGAACCCGCCGAAGCAGATGTTGATCAGGTTGGCGGGGCATGCCATCGCCCGTTCCGGGACCACCTGGATCAGGCAGCCGTGGACGCAGGAGACGACCTTCTCCGCGGCCGCGCAGGCGCCACCGCTGACCGGTGCCGGGAAGGACGCGCTGACCACCGAAGACTCCGGGATGACGAAATCGATCGCCCGCATCATGCCCTCGTTGAAGGGCACGTCAGGGAAGACGGCCTTCGTCGTGCAGAGAGCGGCGGCGTAGCAGCCGCTCAGCGGGATGTTGACCGGCCCGTTGGCCTGCGGCGAGGTTCCCGTGAAGTCGTAGAGGGCCTTGTCGCCCTTGATCGTCACCGAAAGGTGGACGGGCAGCTCGGCATCCGAATCGGAGGCGGGATCCTCGTCGATCGCGTCGCTCCAGCTGTAGGTGCCGTCCGGGATCTTCGAGAAATGCGAGCGCAGGTGCCGGTCCGCGAAGTCCATCAATGCCTCGACTTCGGCATCGAGGGTCTGCGACCCATACTTCTCGAGCAGCTGCTCGAGGCGCTCGACGCCGATCTTGCACGCTTCCTGCATCGCCCGGATGTCGCCGCGAACCACATCGGGGACCCGGAGGTTGCGGAGGATCAGGCGGAGGATGTCCTCCTGGAGCACGCCCTTGCGCACCAGGTGGACCGGCGGGATCATCAACGCCTCTTCGAAGCTCGACGTCGCCTCGCTGTCGTAGGAACCGGGCATCGAACCGCCGAGGTCCGGCCAGTGGGCCGCGGTCTGGATCCAGGCGAAGAGACGCCCTTCCCAGAAGACCGGGGCCACCATCGAGACATCCTGGGCGTGACTGCCGCCCATGTAGGGATCGTTGTGGAGGAAGAGGTCGCCCTCGGAGACGTCGTCGCCGACGGTGTCGACGACGGCCTTCACCCGGAACGGGATCGTGCCCCCGAGGAACGGCAGGTCCTGATCGCCCTGGCAGACGAGCTCGCCGGTCGGCGTGCAGATGGCGCCACTGAAGTCACGGCCCTCACTGACCACGGTGGAGAAGGCGACCTTCTCCAGCATGACCGCCATCTCGTCGACCACGCCGCTCAGGGCGTTGCGGAGGACTTCGAAGGTGATCGGGTCGAGCTTCTCGTTGAAGCTCGATTGGGTCTCGGTTGCGGCGCTCATGCTTCCACCCCTGGTTCGATGATGAGATTTCCGAAGCTGTCGACCTCGACCTTGGCTCCCGGCGGGATCACCGTGGTGGTGTCGTACTGCTCGACGATGGCCGGCCCCTCGAAGCGGGCGCCCGGCATCAGCTTCGGACGGTCGTAGATCGCGGTGTCGGTGAAGCCGTCGGCCTCGTTGAAGTAGACGGGCCGCCTGGTGACGAGGGCGTCTTCGGCCTCGCCCGTCTCGGCGATCTCCTCGAGCTCCGGCTTCTGGGTCCGGGCGGTGCAGGAGACGCGCAGGGTCCGTGACTCGATCACGGTGCCCTCCATCGTGTACTTGAACTCGCGCTCGTAAAGCGTGTGGAAGTCACGGATCGCGGCTTCCATGGTCGCTTCGTCGATCGGGCCGGGCTCGAGCGGCACGGTGACCGCACGGACCTGGCCGGCGTAGCGGAGGTCGATCGAACGGACGATCTCGGCCTGGTCGCCTCCGTAGCCCTCTTCTTGCAGGGCCTCCAGCGCCTCGGTCTCTAGTCCGGTGAAGATCTCCTCGATCGCGGCCGTGTCCATCTTCGACTGATCGGCGATGTAGGCATGGGCGACGTCGTGGACGTAGTCGACGAAGAGCAGCCCGAGCGCGGAGGTCGCGCCCGGCGTGGGCGGCACGATGACCTCCCGCATGCTCAGCCCCCGGGCCAGTTCGACCGCGTGGAGGGCACCCGCGCCACCGAAGGCCATCAGGCTGAACTCACGGGGATCGAGCCCGCGCTCGACGGTGAGGCGCCGGATCGCGTTCGACATGTTCTCGTTCGAGATCCGGATGATGCCGGCGGCGGCCTCATGCAGCTCCAGGCCGAGCGGCTCCGCGATCTTCTCGGTGACCGCCTTGCGGGAGAGCTCCGGGTCGACGTCCATGAGGAACGCCTCCGGCGAGAGCCGACCCAAGAGCAGGTTGGCGTCGGTGTTGGTCGGGTCTTCGCCACCCCGGTCGTAGCAGGCGGGCCCCGGCACGGATCCCGCGCTCTGGGGGCCGCTTCGCGGCGCCCCGCCGTCGTCGATCCAGGCGATCGAACCGCCGCCGGCGCCGATGGCGGCGACGTCGACGCTGGGGAAGCCGACCGGCATCCCCCACTCGATCTCGTACTCCATCGAAAGGTGGGGCTTGCCGCCCATGACCATGGTCAGGTCGGCGCTGGTGCCGCCGACGTCGAAGCTGACCAGGTTCTCACGGCCGGCTGCGGCGCCGATCGCCGCGGCAGCCACGGCACCCGCGGCCGGGCCCGACATGGCCGTCCGGATCGGCACGTTGATGGCGGCGGCGGCGGACATCATGCCGCCTCCCGAGTGCATGATCCGCACCTGGCCCGAATGCGAGATCTCGCGGAGGGCGTCCTCGAGCTTGCGCATGTAGGCGTGGAGGACCGGACCGACGTAGGCGTTTGCGGCCACGGTCGACGTCCGCTCGAACTCCGGCGGCTGGGGCATGATCTCGGTCGAGATGCAGGTGTAGACGTCGGGGAGCTCTTCGCGCAGGATCTCCGCGATTCGCTCCTCGTGTCCGGGGTTGGTGTACGAGTGGATCAGGGAGACCCCGACCGCTTCGATCTTGCGCTTGCGAAGGATCCTCGCGAGGTCCCGGATCGCGGATTCGTCGAGCTCCTTGAGGACCTCACCGAGATAGTTCAGCCGTTCGTCGACCTCGAGGCGATTCGCCCGGGGGATCAACGGGGCCGGCTGGTCCCACATGACGTCGAAGACGTCGGCGCGGTTGCCGTGCCTGAGCTCGAGCACGTCGCGGAATCCCCGGGTGGAGAGCAGCGCCGTCCGGACCCCGGAACGGGTCAGGAGCGCGTTGGTGGTGACCGTGGTGCCGTGGTAGAGGACATCGCCCGCGTCCACCGGAAGGTCGATCTCCCGGAGCGCGTTGACGACGCCCTGCTCGAAGTCCGGAGGGGTGGAGGGGACCTTCGCCACCCGGACCTCACCCGTATCGCTGATCGCGATCAGGTCGGTGAAGGTGCCGCCGGTGTCGGTTCCGACCCGCCAGTTCACCTGGACACCTCATGCTGCACCTCTAGCTGCACCTCAAGCTGTTTGGGGACGGGGATCCCCGGTACTGCTGTCCCTGCCTTGCGCATCAAAGATCTCCTCACTGCCTCTCTCCAACTTCCCTGTGACATGTTACGTGACATACGTAGTCTGGTCAAGTATTACTCCTGGCGACATCGGCCGCTCAGATGTACAGCTCTTCGTGGGCGTAGTCCTCACGCTCGAACCGCTCCAGCGCCAATGCCGAGAGGTCGAGAGTGGGTTTGCGTCCCGCCACCAGCTCCGCGAGGTGCTCCCCCACGGCCGGGCTCTGCTGAAAGCCGTGACCGGAAAAGCCGGTCCCGAAGAAGAAGCGTTCGCTGCCCGGGCTGGCGCCGACGATCCCGTTCGTGTCGGGACTCATCTCGTAGTAGCCCCACCACGAGGTCTGCAGCGGCAGTTCCTCGACGAAGGGGAAACGGTCGATCGCCGGCTCGGCCAGCTCGTCCAGTTCGTTCTGGTGCCCGCCGAAGACGAGCCCAGGCCCTTCACGGTGGATGTGCAGCCCGGTGCCGACGTCGATGGTCAGCGGCAGCTTCTTCGGAAGGCCCGCGTCGTCGGGCGAGAAGAACAGCGACTGCCGTCGGGGGGTGACCGGCAGGTCAAGCCCGACCATGGTCCCGATCTCGGGTGACCACGTCCCGGCCGCGCAGACGACGGTGTCGGTCGCGATGAAGCCCTTGGTCGTCTGGACCCCCGTGATCCTGTCGCCGTCCATCACGATCTTCTCGGCGACGCAGCTCTGGCGGATGCGGATGCCGCGCTGATAGGCGACCTGCGTGTATCCCTGGACCAGGGACTCCGGCGTCGCCTGCCCGTCGCGGGGGCAGAAGGTGCCGCCGGTGAGCCCGTCCGGGCGCAGCTGGGGCAGGATCTCGCAGGCCTCGTCGACCGAGATCGCCCGCGAAGGCACTCCGAGCCGGTTCTGGAGATCGATCGCCCGGCTGAACTTCTCCACGTGATCCTCGGAATTAAGCAGGAACATGTAGCCGTTCTGCCGGAAGTCGATGTCGACACCGGTGATCTCGGTGAACGACTCGAAGCTCTCCATGCTCCGCAGCCCGATGCGGATGTTGGTCTCGTCGCCGAACTGCAGGCGGATGCCGCCGGAGGCCTTGCTCGTCGAGCCTCCGGCCAGCACGTCCCGCTCCACCAGAACCACGTCGGTGATTCCCAATTCGGTGAGATGAAACGCCGTGCTGGCGCCGACGGCACCACCGCCGATGATCACTACTTCTGCTGTTTCATCCACCGTGATGCCTCAGTCCTGGTCGATCTTGGGGAACTTCGACGGCGGGAAGAGATCCACCTGAGGCGAGCGCTGCTGGGCGAGCATGCCGCCGTCGGCGATCACCGTCGAACCGGTTACGTACTTGGCGTCGTCCGAGGCGAGGAAGACGGCGGGCCCGGCGATGTCGTCGGGCTGACCGCAACGTCCCAGCGGGATCGTGGCGTCGAGCGCCTCGAGCACGTCGGCCGGGATCGTCTCGCGCGGCTGGCCGGGGACCGAACCGGGGACCAGGGTGCATACCCGGATTCCGTAGGGGCCGAGATCGAGCGCCAGCGAGCGGGTCAGCGCCTCGATGCCGCCCTTGGAGGCGTCGTAGGAAGCCATGCCGCGATGGGCACGCGAGCCGCCGCCGCTGGACAGGTTGATGATCACGCCGTGGCCCTGGCGCGCCATGTGCTGCGCGGCCCGGTGGCTCATCAGGAAGGTGCCCTTGAGGTTCGTCTCGATCACGGCGTCCCACCAATGCTCGGTGGCTTCGAGCACGTGGCGTTCGACGCCGTCCACGCCGTCGTTGTCCTTGGTGCGGGCGGCGTTGTTGACCACCACGTCGAAGGACCCGTAGCGCTCCAGCACCTGGTCGAACATGGCGTCCACCTCGGCCTTCTTGCCGACGTCCGCGGCGATGCCGATGGCCTCGCCGCCTTCTTCGACGATCAGCGCGGCGGCCTTGTCGGCCACGTCCTGACGGAGATCGTTGACCACTACGCGGGCGCCTTCAGCGGCGTACCGCCGGGCGATTCCCAGCCCGAGACCGGTGCCGGCGCCGGTGACGATTGTCACCTTGCCGTCGAGTCGCTTGCATGTTTCGTTCATTCTGATTCCTTGTTTCGAGTTATCTGGCGGACGGGCCGTCTAGGCCGTGATCCGGCCCTTGGCGATCATGGCGTCGCGGACCCGCTGCTCGGCGATCTGGAGCGCCGCCTGGCGCGGCGGAACCTTCGAGTCGCGAGATTCGGTCAACACCGTGCTGGTGTTCGAACGGAGCTTGTCGGCCACCGTCACGTACATGGACTGCGCATCCGGCGCCAGGGCCGAGTAGCGGTTGTCCATCGCCGACCCGGTCGAGACCACGGCGCCGGCGTTGGCGACGAAGTCGGGCACGAGAACGGTGCCGCGCTCGTGGAAGATCGCCTGGGCGTCGCTGTTGACGGCGAGGTTCGCGCCCTCGACGACCAGCTTGGCCTTGATCTCCTTGGCCACCTCGGCATCGACCACGTCCTGGGTCGCGGCCGGGACGACGATGTCCACCGGCAGGGTCAGCTCTTCACCGCGGGCGAGCTTCTTCGCGCCCTCGTAGTGGTGGACGAGCTGATCGCCATGAGCGGCGCGCAGCTCGAGGAGAAGCGGGACGTCCAGGCCGCTCTCGTCGTAGAGGCCACCCTCGCTGGTCGAGATCGCGACCACGGTCGAGTCCATCTCCCGGTAACGCTTGGCGGCGGCACTGCCGACAGCTCCGAAGCCCTGGATGGAGATCGTCGCATCCGACAGCTTCAAGCCGGCGAAATCGACCGCTTCGCTCGTGCACTCCGCGACGCCGAAGCCGGTGAAGCCGAGCTGGTCGTACGGCATGCCACCGAGCGAGGCGGGGGTCCCGACGGCGGCGCCGCGGTCACCCAGCTCGTCCTGGACGATGCCGGAGTCCTTCTCGCTCATGCCCATGTCGAGACCGACCACGTACTCGGACGGGATGTGCTTGCGGAGGGCCCGTGCCCACGCCCGCAGGATCTCGTGCTTGTTCTTGGCGTTGGGGTCGGCCTTGATCCCGGCCTTGGCGCCACCGAAGAAGAGGTCGGCGATCGCCCACTTCCAGGTCATGGTCCGGGCCAGACGAGCCATCTCCGCGACGTCGAGGGTCGGGCTCATGCGGGTTCCGCCCTTGGCCATGCCGCGAGCGGTGTTGTCGATCACGATCACGCCCTGCATGCCTGTCCGGGTGTCGGAGACGCAGATGATCTTTTCCGGACCCCACTGGTCCATAAGTTCGAAGATGTCACTCATGCTGTTACCTCTTTCGTTCCGGGTGGATTCAAGTGCTCAGGGCGACGCCGCCCCGCGGGGTGACGACTGCCATGTCTTCGTGGGCCAGGCCGGTGTCGGCGAATGCCCACTGGATTTCGATTGCGACGACGGCGCCGTCGGCCAGCCGCTCGGTTGAAGTCGGGGTGAACTCGGTGACCAGGGACTCCTGCTTGCTCATCAGGTGACCGACGTTGCGGGTGAAGTGACGCGCCGCCGACCAGCCCCCTCGGGGCCACAGGTCCTGGCTCAGCATCGTCGGCCGCAGCCGGTCGAGCTCGGCGGTGACCTGGCGGTGGATCTCATCCCCGCCCACGCCCGGCTTGAGCATCGGGAAGACGGACTCGTGGATGATGCGGCGGAACTCCTCGCAGACCGACCGCGCGGCGGGTGACGCGGGCGCTGCCCGGGCGACGTCCGAGGATCCGAGGATGAGCCCCTCTTCGTGGATTATCAGCCCGGCGTCGATCTTCAAGGAAGGCACGTCGTCCGCCAGCGGCGCGTCCGTGGCAAAGGCGGGACGAATCGTGCGGTCCGTCCCCTGAAGGTTGGTGAAGTACGGCGAGATCGAGAACGGGATCGCGTACTCCTGGCGAAACTGCTCGATCTTGTGGAGGTAGATCGACTTCACATCCGCTTCCGTGAGGGACTCGCTTCCGCGGCGCCGGCGGAACTCGTCGAGCGTGCCCTCGATGGCGAAGCGGCTCGCCTGGGCCGCGATCGTGATCGCGGGCAGGTCCTCGTGGCCACGGGCCTCGCGCCAGCGGCTCAGGTCGACCGATCCCGGCAGGACCGTCGCCCCCTTGTCTTCGAGCGAGTAGGCCTGCCCGGCGCAGAGGTGACGGTCCTCCATCAGGATCCGGGCGCCGGCCCCGACGATGCTCTTGATCGCATGCGTCGCCGACGGGTGGATGCCCATCTGGCTGCCGCCCCGCTCGTCGTTGGATGCCAGCTCGATGACGAACAGCTCGTCGCCCCCGGCCGGGACCAGCACGAACTGGTCGCGGCTCTTGGGTTCGCCGGTCAGCTCCTGACGGTTGATCGGCGAGGAGATCAGGGCGGCGGTCGCCCCCCGTTCTTCCATCAGCCGGTCGAGCTCGTCGAACCGGGAATCGGTGCGCACGAAGAGATCCGGAACCTCGGTGAGGGCACCGCCCCGCGAGGAGACCACGGATTCCGCCACCGGGATCACCCGATCGGCCAGGGACCGGAATCGTTCCAGCACGTCGGCGCGGGCGACGCTTCGCACCTTGACCCGCAGGCCCTTGCTCGATTCCGGGCGGACCCCGACCCCGGCGCGGATCAGTTCCTGGCTGGTGGCGAAGTCGACCCGTTCGTCGATCCGGAGGGTTTCGCGGCCCGCTATCGACCGGACCGCGGTGGCCAGATCGGCGTGGGCACCGAAGGGGCGGTCCTCCTTGACCATGAAGTAGGGGGCGTAGTACTCGATCGGCACGCGGGGAGAGAGCGCTTCGATGTTGCCGCGCTCGACGTCGCGGCAGACCAGCGTCTTGCGGTCGTCGACCTCGACCATGAGCGGCATGCCCCAGCGGGGAGAGTCCAGCATGAGGGAAGGCAGGAGGAGATCCCGGAAGGGATCGCATCCGAGCGCCGCACCGACGGCGACCGCGTCTCCTCCTACCCGCCTCACGACTCAGTCACCCCGCGGATCCGGTGAGGGGAGGACGCCGTCGAGCAGGCCCGCGCCGATGGTCCGGCTCGGCAGCAGGATCTCAGGGTCCGTGCGGATGTCGACCACGGTGGGGAGGTCGGAGGCGAATGCCGATGCGATCGCGTCGGCCAGCTCACCTTCGGTGTTCACCGTGAAGCCTTCGCCGCCGAGGGACCTTGCGTATCCGGCCAGGTCGAGCGGACCGATGCCGACCGCGGTGAGACGGCCGAAGTCGTTCTCCTGATGACCCGCGATGGTTCCGTATAGGCCGTTCTGAAGCACGATGAACGTGATCGGGGCGCCGTAGCGGCGGGCGGTCTCGAACTCGTTGCCGGTCATGAGGAAGCCGCCGTCGCCCAGGAACGAGACGACCGGACGGTCGGGATTGGCGAGCTTGGCCGCCACCGCCGCCGGGGCGCCGTAGCCCATCGCGCCGTTGGTCGGCGCCAGCTGGGAGCGGGTCCCGACGAAGGGCAGGTAGCGATGGACGAAGACGCTGAAGTTGCCGGCGTCGCTGGTGATGATCGCGTCGTCGGGCAGCTTCTCGTTCACGGCCCGCATCACGGAAGCCGGGTTCGGCCGGGCGGAGGGATCGACCTCCTCGTCAAAGGTGACCGAGGTCTCGAAGGCCCCCCTCGCGTTCGACAAGTCCCGCTCGACGGCGGGCGAGTCGGTTTCGAGCAGGGCTTCGAGCGTCTCCCGGACGGAGGCCTGGATCCGGTGATCCACCGGCATCCCGGTACCCAGTGAAGAGGGCTCGATATCGACCTGGACGACGCGGCTCGACTCGGCGGGCAGGCTGTATCGCTGGGAGGTGATCTCGCCGAGCCGGCTGCCGAGCACGACGACGAGGTCGGCTTCCCGGAGGGCGTCGAGGGTGGTCGGTTCGACCGCCGTGGCCAGGTGGCCGAGGAAGTTCGGGTGATCGTTGGGGAAGGCGTCCTGGCGCCGGAACCCGGCGTACACGCCGACCCCGAAGCGCTCCGCGAACTGGACGGCGAGATCACGGCTGGAGCGGGCACCGCCGCCGAGGATCGCGACCGGACGAGCCGCCTTGGCCAGCTCGGTGCGCAGCAGCTCGAGGCTGCGAGGGGAGACACCGGCCGGATCGTTCCCGGGGGCGCCGGACTCGGATGCGCCGGACTCGGGGAAGGCCTCGCCGAAGACGTCGGCAGGAATGACCACGACCGCCGGTCCGGGCCTGCCGGTCCGGGCGATGTGGAGGGCCTTGTCGACGAGCGGGAGGACCCGGTCGGGCCGGTCGGCGGTGACGGTCCATTTGGCGATCGGGCGGTAGAACGCCTCCAGATCGATCTCCTGGAAGGCGTCACGGCCGAGCAGGTTGGATTCGACCTGACCGAGGATGACCAGCATCGGGGTCGAGTCGTGGCGGGCGGTGTGAACCCCGAGGGAGAGGTTGGTCGCGCCGACCGCCCGGCCGGCCATCGCGACCGCGGTGCGGCCGGTCAGCTTCGTGTGGGCGTCGGCCATGAAGGAGGCGCCCATCTCGATCCGGGTGGAGACCACCTTCACGTCGGTCTCGTGCTCGAGGGCGTCGAGCAGTTCCAGGCCGCTTTCCCCCGGGACGGAGAAAAGCCGGTCGATGCCGCGTTCGGCCAGGAGCTGCGCCAAGGCGCCCCCCACGGTTGGGGTATCAGGAGAGAGATTCGTGGGGGACGCCATCAGCCGACCTTGTGAGTGGAGGTACTATTACGGTTCACGTGTGACATGCTACACGATAGTTTGCGTGATGGGCGTCACAGCTCTTCGTCAGCCCCTATGCGCGATCCGGGTCGGCGACGGTCATCGTCCGGGTCGACGTGAAGAACTCACGCGAGGCCCGTCCCTGTTCCCGCGGACCGAAGCTGGAACGGCCCTCCCCGCCGAACGGCGCGTAGAAATCGACGCCGGACGTGGGCAGGTTCACCCGCTGCAGACCGGACTTGATTCGCCGGGATACCGAAGTCGCCTGAGCGATGTCCGTGGAGTGGACGCTCGAGGAGAGACCGAAGGGAGTGGCGTTCGCCGCATCGACCGCGGCCGCCTCGTCGGCGACCTCGATCAGGGTGACGAGCGGGCCGAACGTCTCCTCCTGATTCACCGCGGCCGATGCGTCGTCCTCACGGAGGAAGGTCGGCACCGGGAAGAAACCGTCGGCGGCCCCGGGGGAGTCGGCCCGGGCGATCACCTCGGCGCCGGCCCGGAGGGCGCGGTCCACGTTCTCGTCGAACTCGTCGAGCGCCCGACCGCTGATCAGGGGGCCGACCACCACGTCCTCGCGGGTCGGATCGCCGACGGTCAACCGTTCGATACGCCGGGCCAGCGCGTCCGAGAACCGGTCGGATATCTCGCGGGTGACGATCACCCTGCGGGTGGCGGTGCACTTCTGCCCCGCGTATCCCATGCTCGCGTAGAGGATGTCGTCGGCGGCCGCCTCGAGATCCGCGTCGGCGAGGACGATGGCGGGGTTCTGCCCGCCCATCTCTGCCTGGGCCGGGGCCCCGCGCGCCGCCAGCTGGGCCGCGACCCCGAGTCCGACCTGGGTCGACCCGGTGAAGGTGACGGCCTGGATCCGCTCATCGTCCAGGACCGCAGCGGTGGACCGGCCGCTGATGTTGACCACGGTGCAGATCCCCTCGGGCAGGCTGCGCTCGATGCATGCGGCGAGCAGCGCGGCGACCCCGACCGCCTCGGAGGCCGGCTTGAGGAGCGCGGTGTTTCCGTAGGCGAGGGCCGGCGCGAGCTTCCACAGCGGGATCGCCAAGGGGAAGTTCCACGGGCATACGGCGAAGATGACGCCGAGCGGTTCCCGGGTGACCGAGATGCGAGTGCCTGGAGCGGATCCGGGGAAGAGCTCGCCGAGCGGATCGAGGGCAACCTGTGCGTAGAAGCGGAGAAGCGCGATCGCGCGCTGGACTTCGCCGCGCGCCTCGGTGGCCGGCTTGCCCACTTCGCGGGTGATCAACTCCGCGAACTCGGTGGCGTTCGCGGTCAGCTCATGCTCGAGTCGGGAGAGCGCCGCGGAGCGGCCGGCGGCGTCAGCAGCCCAGGCGGTCTGGGCCAGCCGGGCGGTGTCCAGCATCGCGCCGACCTGCTCTGCGGTCGGCTCTTCCAACTCGACGATCAGGTCCGATGGATTTGCGGGGTTGAAGCTCTTGATCATTCTTGGTCCTCCTCAGCCCGGGACGAGTTCGTCCCAGTCAAACCGGACGGTGCCGGGATCCTCGGTCTCTGTCTCTTGTCTCAGCAGCAGGGTCGCCGTGTTCACCAGGTGACCCTTCATCGCGCGGGCGGCGGCGTCGGGGTCCTGCCGCTCCATCGCGTCGAAGATCTCGTGGTGCTCACGGACCACGGCGGTCAGGGAGCGCGAACGACCGACCGTGGAGACCCCCCGGGTCAGGATCAGGTCGCGAAGCGAGTCGACGTAGTTCGCCAGCCGGCTGTTGTCGGCCGCGAGGTTGATGATCTCGTGGAACCGACGGTCGCTGGCCATCGCGTTGACCTCGTCCTGCTTCTCGGCGGCCTTCTCCATCTGCTCCAGAGAGGCGCGGAGCTCGAGCAGCTGGGACTCGGTGATCCGGGTCGCCGCCCGCCGTGCCGACGGCACTTCGAGCAGCGCGCGGATGGCCATGATCTCCTCGAGATCCTGGACCGAGGGCTGAAGGATGCGGACACCCCGGTTGCGTTCGAACTCGACCATCCCGGCGGACGAGAGGTCGATGAGCGCCTCTCGCACAGGGGTCCGCGACACGTTGAAGACGATCGCGAGCGACTGGACGGAATGAAGGCTGCCCGGCTCCAGCTGGCCCTCGATGATGGCGTCCCGGATGGAACCCCTGACCTGGTCGGCCAGACTGCGATCTGCCTTGATCTCCTTCAACGAACTCTTTCCTCCGGTCGTAGTCACGTTTCGAATCTCCGAGGAGAACTCTGGCAGATGGAACTCGGGTCTCGGACGATCCGGCCCGTTCCTGCAGTTTCACCGATCAACCTCTTCACACCCATCTCCTGACTGTGGCGGAATCATTCCGCACAAACTTTTTCGTCTTCCGTCAAATCAACGCGTCTCTCGTGTAACCGGTAACATGTTACTCATAAGGGGGCAATCGCGCACCCGGAGTCCAACGAAAACGATCCCGAGCCCAATAGATGACGAGCACACCGAACCCCGTAGCCAACAAACATTCGGCACTGCGACGCGACCTCACGCGCCTCCTTTCTGAAGATCGCGTGGTCTCAGACGCGTCCGCCCTGCGCCTGGCCTGCCAGGACGCCACCAGCGGGAGAGGCGTCCACGGCACCGCCGAGGCCGTGATCCTTCCGCAGAGCGCCGATGAGTTGGCGACCGCGGTCGAGTGGTGTTACCGGCACGACGTCGTCATGGTCCCCCGTGGGGGTGGCTCCGGACTCGCCGGTGGCGCCGTGCCCTCCGGCGGCGTGGTCATCTCCACCGAGCGGATCGACTCGATCCGGTCGATCGATCCCGAGTACTGGCGGATGGAGGTCGAATGCGGGGTGCGCACCGACCGGGTCCAGCGAGTGGCACGGGAGAACGGCCTCCTCTTCCCCCCGGACCCCGGCGCCGGCGAGCAGAGCACCATCGGCGGCAACATCGCCACGAACGCCGGCGGCCCCCACGCCTTCAAGTACGGGGTCACCGGCTCCTGGGTGACGGGACTCCAGGTGGTGCTGCCGCAGGGAGAGAAGGTCACGATCGGAGGGCCGCTGCGGAAGGACGTCGCCGGCCTCGATCTCAAGCGCCTGTTCATCGGTTCGGAAGGATCGCTCGGATTCATCACCAGCGCCTGGCTGCGACTGATTCCCGCCCCCGAGGCGCGGTCCATCGTGGTCGGGTTCTACGAGAACACCGAAGTCGGATGCGACGCGATCGCGATGATCCTGGGGTCTGGCATCCAGCCCACCGCACTCGAGTTCCTCGACGAGGGCGCCCTGGCCGCCTCCGTCGGATCTTTCCCGAAGTCGACCCCCCGGAAGGCCGGCTTCGCCGTCATCGCCGAAGCCGACGGCTCTCCGGATGAGGTCGATCGGGTCACCGCCGAGCTGACCGAGGCGATGAGCGACAACGCCCAGGGCGAGGTGCTGAAGTTCACCGGCCCGACGGAGACCCGGGAGTTCTGGACCTGGCGCGACGGCGTCTCGATCGCGGTCACCGCGAGAAGGGGCGGAAAGATCTCCGAGGACATCGCGGTCCCCGTCGACCGTCTAGCCGAGGCGATCGAGGGCACTCTCGAGATCGGCGAGGAATTCGACCTCGAGGCCTGCTCCTGGGGACATGCCGGCGACGGCAACCTCCACGCCACCTTCCTGGTCGACCTGGCCGACCCCACCCAGGTCGAGCGGGCGAACTTCGCGGCCGCCGAGATCTTCGACATGGCGATCCGGCTGAACGGCTCGATCAGCGGAGAGCACGGGATCGGCATCCTCAAGGCGGGCAAGGTCGAGAAGGCCCTCGATCCCGAGGTCGTCGCCCTCCAGGTCGGGATCAAGAAGCTCTTCGATCCCAAATTGCTGATGAACCCCGGCAAGAAGATCCCCCTGGACTGACCCGGGACGCAGCGCCCGCCAGCTATTCCGGTTCCCCATGACCGAGGAAGTCGCCGGGCGAGCTGCAGAAAAGCTTGTCGTCATCCAAGCGCATGTGGGAGTGGTAGCGTGAATCCCATGGCTCCCCCGACCCTGACGCCGGTGGACGAATCTATCGTCGCCAAACACAGTCCCTACGGGGTATCGACCGGCTTCATGTGGGACGAACGAGGCCGCTGGGACGCACAGATCGAACTGGCTTCACAGGTCTCGACCACCGCAGTTGAACTCTCGGCCCTCTCAGAAGAAGAGGTTGAGCCGCTCCTTGAGTATCTGCGCAGAACCCCAAGTCTGCCGTTCCGATTCAAGAGCGTCCACGGACCAGCGAAGAACCGAAGACTCGAAGAATCCGAACTTGTCGAAGTTCTGTCCCGATTTCGAGGACTGTGTGATGCCATCGTCATGCATCCCGACACCATGCTTGACCTGAGTCCGTACAAGGCGTTGGGAAGTCTGCTGGTCATCGAAAACATGGATGCCCGCAAGACTGGCGGCGGAACGGTGCGGGAGCTTGAACCAGTGTTCGAACAGTTGCCTGAAGCAAGGTTCTGCTTCGACGTGGCTCACGCCTGCTCGATCGACCCGAGCATGGATCTGGCCGAGCAGCTGCTGGATGCATTCGCGTCCCGGTTGAGTCACGTCCATGTCAGTTCCCTGGACGAAGACCTTCACCACGTGAGTCTCACCCCTGAGGACGAAATTCGCTTCACCCCCGCGCTCAGCCGATGCCTTGATGTACCGTGGATCCTCGAAGCTCCGCCACCGATCCTCGGGTAGACGTGGAGTCCCCACTTGAGGCGCTGGAACGTAGGTCTGGCATCCGGTTTCCCAATTTGCTTCGGGCCCGGGACCTGAGTGAAAACAAGCTCACCGCCCGCCGACAGGCACTGGAAACTCTCGATTTAGTCAGAGAATCGTCCGTCGTATACGTGGGATCGATCGGACGCGCGGAAGCGATAGAGGGAAGCGACGATGACTTCATGTTGCTCGTCGAGAATTCGTCCGATCTGCCCAACGAGCCATCCGGGCTTGCCCTGGTCAATCAAACCCTCGGGACCCTGGACGATTTCGAGGCACCAGGATCTCAGGGAGTGTTCGCCGCTCCCGTTGTCCGTGCCCACCTGATCGAAAACATCGGACTGGAAGCCGACGACAATTCGAACACGACTCGCCGCATGTTGTTTCTACTCGAGTCCACCTGGGCTTCGAACCAGCTGTACTACGAGGAAACGCTCGACGGAATCCTCGAGAGATACATCGACCAGTCAGTCAAGGATTTTCGCCCCCCTCGCTTCATTCTCAACGACATGATCCGGTACTGGCGGACGATGTGTGTGGACTTCGCCGGCAAGGAGTACCAGGGGCCAGAAAAGTGGGGCGTTCGAAATGCCAAACTGAGAACCTCTCGCAAGATACTTTTTGCCGGCGGGCTGCTTCCGGTTCTGGCCTGTGCCGGAATACGAAAGGAAGAGATGATCCCCTACCTGAAGGGAGAGTTCGTTACTCCCCCAACCGATCGGATCGCATCAGCGTTTCTGGATCAGGAGGAGACCATCGATGCGGGCGCGAGGACCCTGGCCGCTTATGACAAGTTCTTGGGGCTCCTCAGTACGGCCGAGGCACGAAACGAACTCGAGACGCTCGACCGCAATTCAGCAGACAAGTCGGACCTATTCCAACAGATCAAGAAGCTGGGTATATCCATCGAGTCCGGCCTCCTCGCCCTTCTCTTTCAGCCCGGCGACAGCGCTGACCTGTCTCGGAACTATCTGGTCTTCTGAGCCAGGACGGGCGAAGATGGTCGGTCCACCTGACGGTTGCCAAATCGTCGGTTGGGTAAGTTTGCGCCAGGGCATTGGAGCTCAGGGAGGCTCCGGATCCGGCAGGAGGGTCATGTTTTTCAGAAGCACGCGGGCGGGACGAGTCACCGCCCTGATCACCATCACCGCGGTGACCGGTGTCGCGATGGCAGCCGGCACGGCCATCGGGGCCGACGATTCCGCCGAGCCGAACGGCGCCAACTCGAGCCGGGAGGTGATCGCCCGGACCGGGGATCTACGCGACCGGATCACCGCCACCTCTCCTGACCCGGCTCCCGCACGCCGGCTCGTCTCGGCAGATGTGCGTCACGATCTCCGCAAGGGGACGATCGGCGGCACGATCCGGCTCGGGGCCGCCGCAACCCAGGCGACGGGTGCCGACCTGATCATCGGCTTCGGATTCCAGGACGGGAACGTCTGCCAGGGCGCGGCCGACCTGATCTTGGACACCGTTCCCGGTGGCAGCCCGGAAGCCACCTACTCCGGGGCCACCATCACCGCAAACGCAGTCGTCCGAGGGGCGATTCAGGCCGCCTGGGACTGCGCCTACGCGGGGCTGGTCCCGAAGGGCGGCAGCAACGAGACCTACGACGGCCTGGTCGGAACGGTCAGTCCCGTCTACGCGCCGCTGGTCCCGAAGCTGCGCGTAAAGATGACGCGTTCGCTCAAGGTGAAGGCCGGGAAGTGGGCGAAGGTGAAGCTGACCGCGTCCAATCCGGGCACCGCCGCCACGCCGCGGGTCAAAGTCCGGTTGAAGGCGAAGCGGTCGAAGGTGAAGCCGAAGATGCTCAAGCTTGGCCGGATCGGCGCCGGCAAGAAGAAGACCACGGCTTTCAGGGTCCGGCTGGCCGGCCGGAAGAAAGGCACCGTGACCGTGCGGGCCTCGGCCGGCAAGCTGAGGGCGGGCGCCAGGCTCGTCGTCAAGCGCAACGTCGTGATCCGCCGCAAGGCACCGGTAGCCGGTACGTACTCCGGTTCGAGCGTCGATTTCCGGATCACCCGCAACCGGTATCTGGTCGGTTTCCGTGTGACCTTGCCGATCACCTGCGGCGGCTTCCCGGACATGCCGACCACGAGCTGGGGCCACTACTCCTTCCGGCGGGTCAAGATCCCCGCGAGCGGCAAGATCGACGCCAAGGAGAAGGGCGACCTCTACACCGCCTACCTGGAGGCCACCGTCAGCGGCAAGCGGGTGACCAACGGAAAGTTCAGCTACTACGGCCCGGCCCGCTGCACCGGACACCAGTCCTGGACCGCGAAACGCAAGAAGTAGGCGGCCGCGCCCACCCGCGCCCCGGAGGTCTAGGGGCGACGGTTCGGCCGGGTCCGTAGCCTGTGCTGCCGTGGCTCTCTCAATCGGCATAGTCGGCCTGCCCAACGCCGGCAAATCGACCCTGTTCAACGCGCTCACCAAGAACGACGTGCTCGCGGCGAACTACCCCTTCGCGACGATCGAGCCGAACGTCGGCGTGGTCGGCGTGCCCGACCCACGGCTGGCGCAGCTGGCGAAGATCTACGGCTCGGAGAAGATCCTCCCGGCGACGGTCCAGTTCGTCGACATCGCCGGGATCGTCAAGGGCGCCTCCGAGGGCGAGGGGATGGGCAACAAGTTCCTCTCCAACATCCGCGAGGCCGACGCGATCTGCCAGGTGACCCGGGTCTTCCAGGACGACGACATCACCCACGTCGACGGTGAGGTCAAGCCGAAGAACGACATCGAGACGATCCGGATGGAGCTGATCCTCGCGGACCTCCAGACGATCGAGAACGCCCTGCCCCGCCTCAGCAAGGAAGCCAAGCGCGACAAGGATCTCGAGCCGCTGGTCAAGGCCGCCGAGGCCGCCGTCGAGATCCTCGAATCGGGCAAGGGGATCTTCGAGGCCGGAGTCGACCCGGAGCCGCTGCGAGAGCTCCACCTGATGACCGCGAAGCCGCTGCTCTACGTCTTCAACTGCGACACCGACGAGCTCTCCGACGAAGCCCTCAAGTCCGAGCTGCGGGACCTGGTCGCCCCGGCCGAGGCGATCTTCCTCGACGCCAAGTTCGAAGCCGAGCTGGTCGAGCTGGACGACGAGGACGAGGCCCGCGAGATGCTGGCGGACATCGGCGTCGAAGAGCCGGGCCTGGACGTACTCGCCCGGGTCGGCTTCGAGACCCTCGGGCTCCAGACCTACCTCACCGCCGGCCCCAAGGAGACCCGCGCCTGGCAGATCCACAAGGGCGACACCGCCCCCGAGGCCGCGGGCGTCATCCACACCGACTTCCAGCGCGGCTTCATCAAGGCGGAGATCATCTCCTTCGAGGACCTGCTCGAGTACGGCTCGATGGCCGACGCCAAGGCCGCCGGCAAGGTCCGCCTCGAAGGCAAGGACTACGTGATGGTCGACGGCGACGTGGTCGACTTCAAGTTCAACGTCTGACCCGACGTTCGAACGAACCGAGCGCAGAAACGCTCACCCGCGGGAGAACGAGCGCCCAGTTCGGCTGCGATCACCCTGACTGAACGAACTGGGCGCGGTAACGCTTGCCGGCGAGAGTTTCCGCGCACAGTTCGCCCCAAGACGTGGGTCCCGGCTCGTTTTCAGATGCTGTCGCGCATGTTGCCGACGCGGACCGCGAACATCTTCAGGAGGTTCGCGAAGAAGGTCCCGACCATGTCGGGGTCGGCGGCGCGGAGGTTGTCCAGCCCCTCGTGATCGAGGGCGTAGGCGGTGACGTCCGAGTCGGCGCGGGAGGTGCCGAACCGGCGTTGTTCGCTCAACATGCCGACCTCCCCGAGAGTCATGCCCGCTGTCAGAGTGGCGACCCGCCGGTGGTTGCCGTCCCGTCCGTTCATCAACAGGCTGATCTTGCCCCTGGTCACCAGCAGCATCTCGTCGACGTCGCTGTCGGAATCGTCGTAGATCAAGTCGCCGGCGGCGTAAGTCCGGTACTCGACGTTGTCGGCCAGGAGCTGGATCTGCTCCGGGCTCATACCGATGGTCGTGCCGTGCCGGCCGAGGCTTATCTCCTCCTCGGGGGCAAGCTCGCCGTACCGGGCGATCAGGCCCTGCTCGCACCACTCCAGCGCCAGGTCGAGGTCCGGGAAGATCCGGGCCGGGGGCAGATCGTGGCGCTCACGATAGGTATTCAGCTTCTCGGAGAACTCGGGCAGGCGATCGACCGCGGAGAGCACCAGCTCGGCCCCGGATTCCGAGAAGCTCTCGAACAGGTGGCTGAAGATCGGGATGTCGATCGGGTCCACCTCGCGGACCGTCCGGAAGTCGAGGACCCCGTACTCGATCTGTGAGATCCCGTTCAGGGCGGCGCTCGTGACCAACTCACCCGCGGCGAATGAGATCTCTCCCTGGAGCTCGAGCGCCCGCACCCGCCAACCATGCTCGCTGAGGACCCGCTGCTCGGACTCCGGCCGCATCCGTTTCGAGCGGGAATCGACGCAGGTCCGTTCGACCCGGATCGGTGGGGCCGGCCTCCGCGCCGGGCTCATCACGTGGAGGCCCAGCTCCTCGGAGAGCTCCTCGCACACCGCGATCCCGCGCACGCTGTTGCCGTGCA
>JBEBXB010000003.1:0-24108 GCA_040391885.1 Conexibacter woesei
AGTGGGACCTCGACCAGAACACCGGCAACGGGGTCGGCGGCTTCGAGATCGCGGCACTCGGCGACACGACTGCCGGGATCACGGCCGCCCAGAAGGTTCGCACCATCAGCACGACGGGAATGACACCGGGACCGAAGACGGTCCGGGCCCGGGTGACCGACAACGGCGCCCTCGGCGGAGCCGACAACATCCGCCGGACGAGGATCGCCACCACCACCTTCCTGGTCGACACACCGCCGGTGGCGCTGCCCGACTCCGTGCGGACGGTCACCGGTACCGATCTGCCCCTGGCCCTCGCCGGGACGGATGTGGACGGGGACTCCCTCGCCTTCACGATCACCGACGATCCGGATCACGGCACGATCACCGGCAGCGGCGCCAACCGCGTCTACGTGCCCGACCCCGGATTCGCCGGCACGGACACCTTCACCTTCCAGGCTGATGACGGCTACGGGGGAACCAGCACGGCCGATGTGGCTGTCCGGGTCGACCCCGACATCACCGGATTCTCCGGGCCGAGCGGAGCCATCGACTCCCGGGCCGGCGAGATCGAGTTCGACTCGTCCGTCGCGGGAGCCACCTTCGAATGCTCTATCGACGGTTCGACCTGGGCGGCGTGCTCCTCGCCTTGGGGATTGACCGACCTCGATGACGGTGAGCACACGCTCAGGACGAGGGTCACCGCCAACGGTCTGACCAATCCGGACGCCGCCACCGCGACCTGGAACGTCGACGCCTTCCCGAAGATCCAGATCAACGACGCTCCGGACCCCGAGTCCAACTCGACCGGCGTCGCCGTCGACTTCTCGCTGGCCGAGACCGGTTCGACCGTGACCCCGACCTCCGAGTGCCGCCTCGACGATCACGACTGGGCTCCCTGCCTGAGCCCCGCGACCTTCGAGGATCTCGACGACGGCGATCACACCATCGCCATCCGGGCCACCGATGCCTACGGAAAGCAGACCACCGAAACGGTCGAGTGGACCATCGTCACGGCGGGCAGCGCCACCACGATCAACACGCCCGTGCCGACCACCTTCACCCAGGAGACGTCGGCGACGATCAACTTCTCGGCCACGGGCGAGGCGGAATCCTTCGAATGCTCACTGAACGGCGCCGGCTGGGCCCCCTGCACGAGCCCCCATCAGGTGACCGGCCTGAGTGAAGGGAACTACACCCTGCGGGTCCGCTCGATCGACACGCTCGGCAACCCCGAGACCCTGCCGGCCCAGATCAGCTGGACGGTCGACCGCACCAACCCGACGGCGACCATCACCTCCGGGCCGAACGGGCCGATCCCCGCCGGTCCCGCCGCCTTCGCCTTCAAGTCGAACGAGAGCCTGTCGGCCTTCGAATGCAAGCTCGACGGCGCCGACTTCGTCGCATGCAGCTCGCCGTTCCACCTGCCGGCGGACCTCGCCGACGGCAACCACACCTTCAGGGTCGCGGCGATCGACCGGGCCGGGAACCGTTCGCAGGCCGCCCGCCGGGACTTCCGAGTCCTTTCCGCGGCTCCGCAGGTCTCCCTGACCGGCGGTCCCGCCCAGGGAGAGGTGACCAGGTCGAACGCCGCCAACTTCGGCTTCACGACCGCCACGCCCGTTTCCGGATACGAGTGCCGGGTCGACGGCGGCGACTGGGAGCCGTGCGAGGCCCCGGCCACGATGACCGGGCTGCTGGACGGAGCCCACAGCTTCGCGGTCCGGGCGATCGACGAGGTCGGCAACCGCAGCGCCGAGCCGACCGTGCGTGACTGGACCGTCGACACCGTCGCACCGGAGACTTCGATCACCGAAGGCCCCTCGGCCCAGGTGGCGGTCGCCGAGGCCTCCTTCCGCTTCGTTTCGTCGGAGCCGGGCAGCACCTTCGAATGCTCGCTCGACGGCGCCGCCTTCGCGGCTTGCACGTCGCCCGCGACCTTCGACTCACTGGCGGACGGTCAGCACCTGTTCCGGGTCCGCGCGACCGACGTCGCCGGTAACCGGGACACGACCCCGGCCACCCGCGACTGGACGATCGACACCACCGTCCCGGCACCGCCGGACCCGCCGCTGCCGCCGGCCGACCCCGTCCCCTGCACGTTCCTGATCGAACAGGACCGTTGCGGTGACCCGTATGTGGTCGCCTCGGCTCGCGCGCCCTACCGGAAGAAGACAGGCAAGGGCTCGATCAAGGTCGACATCGATTCCGGTGGCTCGGCGCTCGGTCAGGTCATCGCGCGGCTCCCCGTCGGTCTCCGGACCAAGCCGCTCTCCGGCAAGGCTGGGCGCAGGGTCGGCAAGGTCATCCTCACCGGCAAGACCAGGACAGTGCTGCCGCTCAAGCTGCCGCGCGGCGTCAAGCGTGTCAATCTCGTCGCCGGAAAGGCCGGGGCCGCGGCCCGCGGCCCGAACGTCACGCTCAAGCCGCGGGCACTGATCGTCCGCAAGCTGCCCGCCGGCACGACCGGAGCGAAGGTCCGCCTCAAATCGACCCGCGGCCTGCGGGTGATCACCTCGATCTGCGGAACGAGGCTGTGGCGGACCGTCCTCACCGACGCCAGCTCCAACCGGGAGGACGTCGGTGCCCGAGCTGATGTCACCTGCATCCGAAAGGGGAACCGATGAACCGCGCGATCCGCTGCCTGCTGCCGCTGGGGCTGCTCGCCTTCCTGTTCGCGTTCGCCGGACCGGCGAACGCCCAGAAGGTCGCCAACCCCGGATCGGTCAGCTTCAAGCTGACCTCCGGCGTGATGAAGGTGAAGGACCAGGAATTCGGTTTCGACGAGTCCCAGAACATCAACTTCAACGGGACGGTCGACAAGGCCGGGAACATCTCGATCCCGTCGATCACGTTCCCGAACTACGAGATGAGCGCCGCCGGGTTCAACCTGACGATCAAGATCAACGTAATCGGGCCGACCGTCGGCACCATCAATCCGTTGACCGGTGCGGTCTCGCTGCGGCTCAGGGTGTGGATCAAGATCGACGGCGTGCCGCTCGGCGGTGACTGCCGGATCGCGTCCTCTTCCAGCCCGATCGACGTCAACACGCTGATCACCGGAACCTCCGGTCCTCGGACCGGCACCCCGTACAACCCGGCGAACGGGACCATGCGGATCGTCAACACGGCCTTCGCGGTCCCCGCGTCGAGCAGTTGCGGCCTCGCATCCGGGACCGTGGACAGCACCGTCGGGCTTCCCTCCCCGGCCGGCAACAACGCCGCCGAGTTCAACATCAAGACGACCCCGAACCTGAACCGGGCGATCAATCCTGTCCTGAACGTGTCGCCGCTGAGCGGCACCGCGCCGTTCACGACGACCCTGAATGCGACCGGTTCGACCGTGACCGCGGGCCCGGCGACCTACCGCTGGGACTTCACCAACGACGGCACGATCGACCGGACGACCACCACCCCGACGACCACATTCACCTACACGGCCGGCGGCACTCCGACGGCCAGGGTCCAGGTCGTCGACTCCGAGGGTGACGTCGCCGACGCGACCCGGCAACTGACCGTGGCCGCCTTCCCGGACCTCGAGATCGGCGCCGCTCACAGCGGTGACTTCCGGGTCGGGACCCCGGGCCAGTACCGCGTCAACCTGAAGAACGTCGGTTACGCGGCGACCTCCGGCGCGGTCAGCGTCACCTCGACTCTGCCGGCGGGCCTGACCTACGCCTCGGCCACCGGCACCGGCTGGACCTGCTCCGCGGCCGGCCAGGACCTCACCTGCAACCGCACGGCGGCCGTCGCCGTCGGCACCAATGCGCCCGAGCTCGGGATCAACCTCGACGTCGGCGCCACCGCCCACGGCCAGGTGGAGCCGACCTTCACCGTGTCTGCCGCGGGAGACAACGGTCCGGACAACGACTCGGCGACCGATCCGACCACGGTCCGGGCGACCGACCTCAAGGTCAAGGTCAGCCACGCCTCCCACGCCATGCTGCTCGGGCCCGACCCGGCCAACGTCATCGAGCTTTCCGCCGAGAACGTCGGCGATGCCGCCACCGTCGGCCCGACCGTCATCACGAATACGCTGCCCGTCGGCCTCACCCCGTTGACCGCCACCGGCGACGGCTGGACCTGCGAGATCGCCGATCAGCTGGTGACCTGCACCCATCCCGGGTCGATCGCACCCGGCGACGAGACGGATCCCGTCTCCGTCACGGTCGATGCCGCCCTTGAGTCCGGTTCGCTCGGGACGACCGTCCAGAACGAAGCGACCGTCACCACGGCCGACGACATCGACGCGGCGAACGACACCGCCACCGACCCGACCGTGATCCTCAACGGGCAGGACGTCGGCCTGACCAAGTCCCACGAGGGCAACTTCACAGCGGGCAAGCAGGCCCATTACGAGCTGCTCGCGAAGAACTTCGGCACCCAGCCGACCACCGGCCCGACCACGATCACCGACGAGCTGCCGGATGGGCTCACGTTCGTCTCGGCCGACGGCGGGGACGAATGGGTCTGCGAAGAGGAGGACGGGACGGTCACATGCGTCCATGACGCACCGATCGAGGCCGGTTCCGCCGCCCCTGCGATCGACCTGACCGTCGCGGTCGGCGTCGATGCCATCCCGGCCGTCACCAACACGGCATCCGCGTCCACCGGTGACGATCCCAACCCCGCGAACGACAGCTCCGCCGACGAGGCGGTCGTCCAGGCGATCGACCTTGTGATCGAGAAGTCACACGAAGGCTTGCTCCGAGTGGGGCGCCAGGCCGTCTACACGCTGGCGGTCCGCAACGCCGGCGACTCACCTTCGATCGATGCCACGACCGTCACCGACACGCTGCCCGCCGGGCTTTCCTTCGTCTCGGTCGATGGTGGCCCGGACTGGTCATGCGGCGAGAGCGCCGGGACCGTCTCCTGCGAGTACGCGGCGATCCTCGAGGCGGGCGAACAGGCTCCGGACATCGAGCTGACCGTCGCGATCGGATCGGCTGCGGCCCCCGAAGTGGCGAACAGCGCCACGGCCGAGACCGAGGACGACTTCAACCCGGCCAACAACTCCGCCACCGACACCGCCACGGTGATCGATGCCGACACGACGGTCGGGATCACCCGCACCGGCACCTTCCGGCCGGGCAATACCGGCACCTACCTGATCGCCGTCCGCAATGAGGGATCCGTCCCGACGGCGCATCAAACCGTGGTCACCGTCGACCTTCCGGCCGGTCTCGAGTTCGTCTCCGCCACCGGCACCGGCTGGTCCTGCGGTGAAGACGAAGGCACGGTCACTTGCACCCGCGCCGCCGGCCTCGGTGGCGGGGCCGCCGCGCCGACGATCTCGCTGAGAGTCGCCGTCACTCCTGCCGCCGTCCCCGGGGTCGATACGACCGCGACGGCCCTCACGGAAGGCGATCGGTACGCGGCCAACGACACGGCCACCGACACCGCCCAGATCGTCGGGCCCGACCTGGAGATCAGCTCGAGCCACGACGGCCCCTTCCGTGTCGGCGGATCGCACAGCTACTTCCTGAACGTCACCAATGACGGCACCGGCCCGACGACCGGCCCGATCGACGTCACCGACACGCTGCCCGCCGGCTTTGCGGCCACGGCCGCTTTCGGCAACGGGTGGAGCTGTTCGTTCGCCGGCAGCGAGGTGGAGTGCAAGCGGGCGGCCGCGCTGGCCGCCGGCGCTTCCGCCAACCAGGTCCGCATCGACCTGACCCCGTCCGCCGCGGCGCTCGTCCCGGGTGAGACCGAGGCCACGCTGGATAATCACGCCACGGTCGCGACCGCCTTCGACGGCAATCCCGACAACGACGAGAGCACCGATCCGACCGACCTGGTCGCGGTCGATGTCGCGCTGGGCCTCGACGGGCCGGGAACGATCGCGATCGGCGAGGTCGCCGAGTACCGGATCGACGTCTCCAACCTGGGCAGTGCCGCCACCAGCGGCGCGATCCGGGTGGTCGACACCCTCCCGGCGGGGTTCACCCCGCGCACCTCGGGCGGCGAAGACTGGATCTGCTCCAGCGCCGGCCGCAAGGTGACCTGCAACTACAACCAGGCATCCGCGCCCGGGGACACCCTGCCGGCGCTCACCGTGCGTGCCCGGGCCGGCAGCAGCGCCGCGGGCTCCGTCACCAACGGTGCGACCGTCACCGCTGAAGGCGACGTCGTCCAGGCCAACGATTCGGCCATCGTCGAAAGTGACCTCTCGGCCGCGCCGGACCTCGAGGTCGAGCTTCAGGCCCGGTCCCAGACGGGTGACAAGCTCCGTGTGGGAACCGACGGCGGCTACACGGTCTCCGTCCGCAACCGCGGCACCGCACCGTCCTCCGGGTCCACCTCGGTCCGGATCGACCTGCCCGCCGGTGTCAGCTTCCTCAGCCTCGACCGGGGCCAGGGATGGACATGCGACGTGGCGGGCGGCGGTTCCACCGTCACCTGCCAGTTCGGCGATGCGATCGAGGCCGGTGACATCTCCAGCTTCGGATTCCTGGTGGAGATCCGTCCGGCGGCCGCCGACGCTATCTCGACCGAAGCCTCAGTCAGCTCGTCCTCGGATCTCAACCCGGACAACGACTCGGCCGTCGCCATCAACGAAGTCACCCGGATAGACCTGGCGCTGACCCGCGCAAGCGAGCCGGGCTGGACGCAGGGATCCCAGGGTAGCTACGCGCTCAAGGTGACGAACCAGGGCAGCGCGGCGACCACCGGCCCGATCGTGGTCACCGAGAACCTCCCGGTCGGCACGACCTTCGTCGGTGCCACCGGCGACAGTTGGAACTGCTCGGTCTCCGGACGGCGTCTGCGCTGCGCCAACCCCGATCCGATCGCTCCCGACGGGGTCTCCGATCTCCGCGTCACGCTGGACATCGGCCTTTCGGCCAGTTCGCTGATCAACGCTTCGTCGACCGTCAGCACGCTCGACGACGCCGACGCGACCAACGACAGTGCGAGCGAGGAGATCGAAGTGGGATCCGCGCCGCAGGTCGGGAAGAAGCCGGTCAAGATCCTCGCCGGCCGGACGACCACGACCCGCAGCGGCGTGGTCACCGTCTGGCTGAACTGCCCGAAGGCGGCTCCGTCCAAGTGTCGGGGAGTCCTGACCTTGAAGACCACCGGGAAGGTCCGGGTGAACAAGCGCAAGAGGGCGAAGCTCAACCTCGGAAAGGTCCGGTTCGCCGTCGCGCCGGGTAAGCAGGCCCCGGTCCGGATCTCCCTCAAGAAGGCTGCCCGCAAGGCACTGAAACTGAACCGGAAGCTGCGGGCCCAGGCCACGGCCACCAACACCGGTCTGAAGGCGAGTCGTAAGACGGTCGTCGTCAGGACAGGGAAATGAGAACGGGACCGAGTGGCGTGAGTGACGAGTCGATGAAAATGATCAAGGGGACTGAGATGACAAAGCGGATCGTTCTGGCCGGAATCGCGGCTCTGTTCCTCGCCCTTGGCGCCGCGGCCCCGGCGGCGGCGACCATGCCCGGAGGCAACGGGCTGCTGGTCTTCACCAGCAACCGTGACGGCAATTCCGAGATATACACCTCGACCGCGAACGGCGACACCCAGGTCCGGCTGACCGAGAACTCGGCGGCCGACACCGATCCCGTGTTCTCACCGGACGGCAGCCGCATCGCCTTCGTCAGCAACCGTGACGATGACCGGGAGATCTACGTCATGAACGCCGACGGCTCCGGTCAAACCCGGATCACCGAACATGCCGGCGACGACATGGATCCCGCCTGGTCCCCCGACGGCACCAGGCTCGCGATCCGTCGCAACGTCGACGGCAACAACGAGATCTTCGCGATCGACGCCGCCGACGGCGGCAACGCCGTCAACCTCACCGACAACGCGGCGAGCGACTTCCTGCCGGACTGGTCCCCGGACGGGGAACAGATCGTCTTCCAGCGCTACGGCGGCAGCGGCAGCGAGGTCGGGGTCGGCAACGAGGTCTTCCTGATGAACGCGGACGGCTCCGGCCAGGTCAACCTGACCAGTAACTCCGGGTCGATCAACGACGGCCGGCCCTCCTTCGCGCCCGGCGGCGAGCTGATCGCCTTCGACAGCAACCGTGGCGACTCCCGCTTCGAGATCTACACCATGGACACGGCCGGGGACGACGTCACCCGGCTGACCGACATCGCCGGCGGGAGCTCGCAGGAGCCGGCCTTCTCACCCGACGGCAGCCAGGTCGCCTTCCGGGCGGCGGGCGAGGTCCCGGCGGAAACCGGGATCAGCTTGGTCCCCTCGGCCGGTGGCGACGAAACCGCGGTCACCACGGCCACGACGGATGCCAACCCGGCCTGGGAGACGGTCGCTCTGCCCCCAGAGCCCCCGGTCACCGCCATCACCGGCGGGCCGAACGGACTGGTCAACGCGGATACCGCCACCTTCACCTTCAGCAGCACCGACGACGCGACCTTCGAATGCCGGCTCGACCCGGTCGAAGCGACCGAAGAGGCCCCGGCAACGGAATGGTCCGCCTGCGAATCACCATTCGAGGCGAATGACCTTGCCGAGGGGCCGCACTCATTCGAAGTTAGGGCGAGTGACACTGTCGGCGGGACGGGTCCGGTGGCATCCCGGGACTGGACGGTCGACACCGTCGCTCCCGAGCTCGAACTGACGGCACATCCCGACGAGTTCACGGCGGCAGACGACGCCACCTTCGAGTTCGCTTCCGTGGACAGCGAGGCCACCGTCGAGTGCCGCGTCGATTCCTCCGATGACGAGGACTGGGCCGAATGTGAGTCACCCTTCGAGCTCACTGGCCTGGACGAGGGCGAGCATCGGTTCGAGGTCCGGGCGACCGACCCCGCCGGCAACCGCACCGCGCTTCCCCCGTTCAGTTGGACGATCGACATCACCGCCCCGGTCGTGACCCTTGACTCGGCGCCCGACGCCCTCAGCAACGTCGCGTCACCCAGCTTCGAGTTCTCGGCCGACGACGAGGGTTCCGAGTTCGAGTGCCGGATCGACCCGGTCGAAGAGACAGAGGAGACCCCGGCCACCGAGTGGGCGGCCTGCGAATCACCGCATGAGCTCGAAGACCTCGCCGACGGCGAGCACACCTTCGAAGTGCGGGCGACCAACTCCCTGGGATCCGTCGGCGAACCGGCGATCCACACCTGGGAGATCGACACGGCTGCCCCGGTGGTCGAGATCACCGACCACCCCGACGCCCTGACTAGCGACAGCTCGGCCACGTTCGAGTTCACGGTCGACGACCCGGACGCGACCATCGAGTGCCGGCTCGACTCCGACATCGACGGATCCTGGAGCGACTGCACCAGTCCGGTCGCCTTCACCGATCTGGAGAGCGGCGAGTACAGCTTCCGGGTCCGGGCGACCGACGAGGCCGGCAACACGAGCGCCCCCGTCGATTTCACGTGGGAGGTCGACGTGACCGCACCGGTGGTGACGATCGAGGACGGCCCCGCCGCCCACACGTCGCAGACAGCCGCCACGGTCGAGTTCACCAGCGACGATCCCGACTCCACCTTCGAGTGCCGCCTGGATTCGAGCGACTCCGCCGACTGGGAAAACTGTGAAAGCCCGTTCGAGGCCGCGGATCTGACCGACGGCGATCATCTGCTCGAGGTTCGGGCAACCGACGCGCTCGGCAACGTCAGCGACGCCGCCGAGCACGCCTGGAACGTCGACACGGTCACACCGGAAGTCGTGATCGAGTCGGCCCCGTCCGCGATCAACGCCAGCATCAACGCCGTGTTCGAGTTCTCCGGCAACGAGCCGGAGCTGAACGCCGAATGCCGTCTCGACCCCGCTGAAGAGAGCGACGACGGGTGGGAGGCTTGCGAATCCCCGGTGGGCTACTCCGGTCTCGACGACGGTGAGCACCGCTTCGAGGTCCGTGTCACCGACCGCGCGGGGAACGTCAGCGACGTCGTCGCCCACGACTGGGAAGTCGCGACCGTCAAGCCGGTCGCGTCGATCACGTCCGGCCCGGCCGTCCTGACCGACCAGACCTCGGCCTCCTTCGAGCTGGAGAGCGACAACTCCGATGCGACCTTCGAGTGTCGCATCGACCCGGTAGATGCGACCGACGAGTCTCCGGCCACCGAGTGGACAGCCTGCGAATCGCCGGTCGAGTACTCCGACCTGCCCGACGGTGGACACACCTTCGAGGTCCGGGCGATCGAGACGGATCAGGGAACCGGACCGGTCGCGACCTGGGAATGGACCGTCGACACGACCGTCCCCACGGTTGAGATAACCGGCGCCCCGGCTCCGATCAGCGGAACCGCCGATCCCGCCTTCGGCTTTGCTGCTGACGAACCGGGAACGACCGCCGAATGCCGCCTCGACCCGGCCGATGACACGGCTCCATGGACCGCCTGCGTCTCGCCGATGGCCTACACCGGCCTGGACGAGGGCGAGCATCGGTTCGAGGTCCGCGTGACGGACGGAGTCGGTCACGTAAGCGAACCAGCCGTCCACACCTGGATCGTCGAGACGATCCCGCCAGGCGTCACGATCACCTCCGGGCCGGAAAGCCCGACCACCGAGATCTCCGCCTGGTTCAATTTCAGTTCCGAGAATCCGAACGCCGGCTTCGAATGCCGGATCGACGGTGATTCCTGGACGGTCTGCGAGTCCGGGATCGGGTACGACCAGCTCGAAGACGGCGAGCACGAGTTCGAGGTGCGGGCCGTCGGTCAGGGAGCGGGTCCCGGCCCGATCGAGTCCAGCACCTGGATCGTGGACACGACCGTCCCGACCCTCACGATCGTCTCCGGGCCGAACCAGCTGACGAACGAGATCTCCGCCACGTTCGAGCTCGCGATCAACAAGCCCGGGTTCACCTTCCGGTGCCAGATCGACGCCGAACCGGCCGGACCGTGCGCTTCGCCGGTCGAGTACTCCGGCCTGACCGCTGGTGATCACACCTTCCTGGTCGAAGCCCTCGACGGCAGCGACGATGTGGTCGATTCAGGACTGTGGCAGTGGACGATCCTCGCCGACCGGCCGGTCGCGTCGATCATCGACGGTCCGTCCGCGGTTTCGAGCTCCGCCACCGGCGTCTTCCGCTTCGAGGCCGATCGGCCGGAAGCGACCTTCGAATGCCGGATCGACGGATCCGGACCTTGGTCCCCCTGCACCTCACCAGCCGGATTCTCCGGCCTCGGGGAGGGCGCCCACACCTTCGCGGTGCGGGCCGGCCTGCCCGGCAGCGCCGCCGGGGCTTCGGTCGAACATGGCTGGTCCATCGACACCACCGCCCCGGACGTCACTCTCACCGGCGGGCCCGGCGCGAACACCGCCTCCGCCCAAGCGACCTTTGCGATCGTGACCGACGATTCCGATGCGATCACCGAGTGTCGTCTCGACAACGGTGCGTGGACGGCATGTGCCGGCGAAGTCACCTTCACCGATCTGGCCGACGGGCCGCATGTGGTCAGGGTCCGTGCGGTCGACAGCGTCGGCAACACCGGGCTAGCGCGTCGCGACTGGAACGTCGACCGGACAGCCCCGGTGACGACGTTGACCGCCAAGCCGGACGCGACCACGACGGCATTCAACGCCCGGTTTGCCTTCACCGCCGACGAGGCGGGAGCGACCTTCGAGTGCCGCATCGACGGTGGCCCGTGGAGGACCTGCTCCTCCGCGCACCGGATCACCGGTCTCAACCGTGGCAGCCACGCGTTTGCCGTCCGGGCGACCGACCGGCTCGGCAACGTCGGCGAGGCGGTCTCCCACAGCTGGAAGATCGTCGCCCCGACCCCCAAGGGCCTGGTGCCGAACGTGAAGATCAAGCGCCGGGTCAAGCTCGACCGTGACGGCACCGCCCGACTGGCGACCGTGAAGTGTCCCGAAGGACGCTGCCGCGTGAAGGCGCCCAAGCGGGTCGCGTTCCGTCTGCGCGGCAAGCGGTTCACCCCGGGGATCAAGACCCCCCGGAGCTACTACCGTGAGCGCGTCAACGAGATCATGCTGGTCACCTCGCCCGGCGCCCGCCGGATCGTCCGCAAGCGCGGTCCGGCCAAGATCAAGGTCCGGTTCACGGTCATCTCCGACAACGGCAAGCGCCGCACGGTGACCTCCGTGGTCCGGCTGGTCGCGGGCCGCTAGGCCCTGGCCCACCGAAGGCCAGGACCGGCCAGGCTGATGATCCGGGCAACCCGTTCAATCGACCTCCAGACCCGCCTCCGAAGAGGAGCGGGCCTGCTGGTCGGTTTCATGCTGGTGCTCATCGGTCTCGGTGCCGCACCCGCCGCGGCCGAGAAGTACGTCGCGATGGGGGACTCCTACTCCGCCGGCACCGGCAGCAGCACCTACGACCTCGACAACGACTGCCAGCGTTCCAGCAAGGCGTATCCCTCGCTGATCAAGGCCGATCTCGGGGCGGCCAGCTCGTTTCGGTTCATCGCCTGCAGCGGCGCCCGGATCCCGCACATGACCGGCAGCACCCAAAACGCCAATCCGGTCCAGTCGAGCGTGCTTGGGGCGGACACGCTCGACGTCACCCTCTCGATCGGGGGCAACGACGCCGGTTTCGGTGACGTCCTGCTGAAGTGCGGCTACCCGCTGGTCAGTTGCGACGGGGACATCGACTCGGCCCAGGCGTACATCACCAACACGATGTCGGGCCAGCTCAACACCGTCTACAACAAGGTCCGACAGATGGCGCCCAACGCCCGGGTGGGGGTGCTCGGCTATCCACGTCTCTTCCCCGCGAACGGCGACGACTGCTCGGCCGCGACCTTCTTCTCGGCCGGGGAGATCGCCCGTCTCAACCAGACGGCCGACATGCTCGCCGACGTCACCCGCGAACGGGCCCGGGCCCACGGCTTCGCCTTCATCGACTCCCGACCCGCCTTCCTCGGCCACGCCTGGTGTGAAGACGAGTGGATCAACGGGCTCTCAAACCCGACCAACAAGTCGTATCACCCGAACGACAAGGGCTACGTCGGATTCGCCGGGATAACCCGGGGGGCGATGCTCGCGACCCCGGATCCGTCCTTCACCCGGGGCGCCAACGGCCGGATCGCCTTTTCCTCGAACCGTGACGGGAACCGGGAGATCTATGTCGCCAACGGCAACGGCAGCTTCCCGCTGAACCTCACCGAGCACTCGGCGGAGGACATCGACCCGGTCTTCTCCCCGGACGGGACCCGGATCGCCTTTGCCTCGAACCGCGACGGCGACTTCGAGATCTACACGATGGCCTCGACCGGGGGATCGCCGGTCAAGCTCACCGACAACAACGCCGAGGACCGCGAGCCGTCCTGGTCACCGAACGGCAAGCAGATCGTCTTCCGCAGTTCCCGTGACGGCAACAACGAGATCTACCGGATGAACGCGACGCAAGGGTCGCCCCAGATCCGCCTCACCAACAACGCCGCGTCTGACTTCGCCCCCAGCTTCTCCCCCGACGGGGCCGAGATCGCCTTCCAGCGATACACCGCCGGCAGCGCCACCGGCCAGGGCAACGAGGTCTTCAAGATGAACGCCGACGGCCAGGGCCAGACCAACCTGACCAACAACGCGCCCTCGATCAACGACGGTGGCCCCGAGTGGTCCCCGGACGGATCGCTGATCGCCTTTCACTCCAACCGAGACGGCGACTTCGAGATCTTCACGGTGGCCGCGACCGGCGGCGCCGCCACCAGGCGCACGACGAACACCGTGGACGACCGCAACCCCCGCTGGGCTCCGAGCGGCAGCCACATCGTCTTCGAGAGCGACCGCGACGGCAGCTCGCAGATCTACACGATGACCGCGACCGGCGCCAGCCAGACCCGCCGCACCACGGGCGCCGACAGCGAGGTCTCACCGTCCTGGCAGGGTGACGCCCGTCCGCCGACAACCACCATCGAGGCGGGGCCGCCGGCGATCTCCAACAGCCCGGTCGCCACCTTCGGGTTCAGCGCCGACGAGCTCGGCTCCAGCTTCGAGTGCCGCCTCGGCACCGGCAGCTTCCAGCCCTGTTCCTCGCCCTTCTCCACAGCCCCGCTGGAGGACGGAGCCCACACGTTCGCGGTCCGGGCGAAGGACCCGTCCGGCAACGTCGACCCGACCCCGGCGACCCGGAGCTTCGCGATCGACACTGCCGGCAAGGTCAGTGAGATCACCGCCGGCCCGAGCGGTCCCACGAACGTCACCGAACCGGTCTTCGAGTTCAGCTCCGAGGATGCATCGGTCACCTTCGAGTGTCGCCTCGATCCCGGGCCCGACCCGGACGAAGGATGGGAAGAGTGTGCCTCACCGCATGGGCTCGCCCCGCTGGTCGATGGCAGCCACCGCTTCGAGGTCCGGGGCACCGACGGGCTCGGCAACGTCGAGCCGGAGCCCCAGGCTCGTGACTTCACGGTCGACACCGTCGCCCCCCAAACGGCGATCACGTTCAGTCCGGCCCCGATCGGCGTCGATCGCAACCCGGTCCTCGAGTTCGAGGCAGACGAGCCCGGCGCGACCTTCGAGTGCCGCCTCGACGGGTCCGAACCCGGCGCCTGGACCGGCTGCGAATCACCCCGGAGCACGGGACAGCTCACCGACGGCGAGTACGTCTTCGCGGTCCGCGCGACCGACCCGGCGGGCAACCTCGAGGCAGAGCCGGTCACCGCCTCGTTCCGGGTCGACACCCGCGCGCCCGTGACCACCGTCGAATCGAGCCCCTCCGAGGCAGAGCCGTCACCGGACGTCACCTTCGAGTTCGGTGCCGACGAGGCGGGGGTCCGGTTCGAGTGCCGACTCGACAGCCTCGACGAGGCGAGCTGGTCGGCTTGCTCCTCGCCCCGGTCCTACACCGGACTCAACCACGGACGCCACGGCTTCCAGGTACGCGCGATCGATCAGGCCGGCAACGTCGAATCACCCCCGGCGGCCGTCGAGTTCGGCGTGAAGACGGACCCCGGCATCGCGATCACCTCCGGGCCGGACTCGATCAGCGGGGACCCGGAGCCGACGATCACCTTCGAGGCCGCCGATCCTGACATGCAGTTCGAGTGCCGGTTCGACTCGTCGGACGAAGCTGGCTGGGAGCCATGCAGCTCACCGTTCCAGCCCGAGCCGCTCACCGACGGCGAGCACCGGTTCGAGCTTCGCGGGGCCGACTGGTTCGAGCTCCAGAAGGAGAAGGTCGACCAGCGGCCCGTCGCCGCCGACCCTTACGAATGGACGGTCATCACCGAAGCGCCCCGGGCGCGCGTGATCGACGGCCCCGCCGCTCTGGCGAACTCCCGGACCGCCGTCTTCGCCCTCGACTCCGGCTGGGGAGCGACCTCGCTGGATTGCCGGATCGACGGACAGCCCTGGGCGCCCTGCGATTCGAGTGCCCCCTCGGGGACGCGGCTCCAGAGCGTGACCTTCCCGAGGCTCCACGACGGCCCGCACGAGCTTCGCCTCAGGGCCTCCGGCCCGCTTTTCGGCACCGGCCCGGAGGTCCACTACTCATGGACGATCGACGCAACCGCCCCGGAAGCACGGATCGACCGCGCCCCCGCGCGCCACACCGCCTCCGCCTCCGTCACCTGGGAGTTCTCCGGGGAGGGTGAACCGACCGGGTTCCGCTGTCGGGTCGATGGCTCGCCACCGGCCGGGACCACGCCCGTCGGCGGGGACGGCTTCGGGACCTGTTCATCGCCGCTGGTCTTGAACGGGGTCACCGACGGCGAACACCGCTTCGAGATCGTCGCGGTCGATCAGGCGGGCAACCTGAGCCCGGTCGTCACTCGAATCTGGGCTGTCGACACCCGCGGTCCCGTGACTCGGTTGAGCGAGGGCCTCTCCGGCGAGACGAGGCAACGCACCGCCCGTTTCGGCTTCGATGCGGACGAGGCTCCGGCCGTCTTCTCCTGCCGGCTCGACGGCGAACCGTGGAAGACATGCGCCTCCCCGGTCGAACTGGGTTCGTTGGGCTTCGGCAACCATCGCTTCGAGGTGCGGGCGACCGACTCACTGGGCAACACGGGGGCCACCGAGATCGCCACCTGGAGAGTGATTTCCCCGACTCGACCCAAGATCACGATCAAGCGCAAAGCCCGAATCGGGAAGGGAGCCGCGACCCTGGCGACGGCGGCCTGCCCGGCCGGTTCGGCCTGCGTCCTCACGGCTCCTCGACGGGTCACGCTCAGGGTCGGTGCCCGACGGTTTTCGCTCAAGGTCGCGTCCCCCCGCCGGGTCGGGGCCGGCCGCAAGGCCGCCGTCAAGGTGAAGGCATCGAAGAAGGCGCGGAAGTCGATGGCACGCCGGGCCGGAAAGATCAAACTGAAACTGCGGGTCAAGTCAGGATCCGGGCCGGTGGCCACCGTCACGAGGACGGTCACCGTCAGGTCCTGACAACCCGATTTCGCGGGTGCGGGATGCCGCCGGTCGTATTTCGCCGGACCCCGGTAAAGTTTCCCGCCAGTACCCGCCCGGATAGCTCAGTTGGTAGAGCACTTCCATGGTAAGGAAGGGGTCAGCGGTTCGAATCCGCTTCCGGGCTTTACCCTCTCCGTCCCATTCCAATGGGAACCAGGGATCTCGCAGGATTTCAAACCATCCCCGCATTTCTGCGCCATTTGCTGCGCTAGTGCCACTTTTCGGCTCGATGTGCGCGGATTCACGCCGATTCCTTTCGATTCCCTCGCTCGAATGGCTGATCAGAACTTCGACGCAATGGTGCGGAGTCGCCTCCGCGAGCTCCGGCTGGAGCAGGGAATGACCCTGGAGGCATAGAAATCGGCGTTTCTCGAAGTCGATCCCACTCGATGATTGCGTGAAGACGGTCTCGACCAGCGATGGAACGGAGACGAGTCGGGACTCCCGGTGGCGTGATGGCCCTGGCCTCGTCGCCCTCAGACTCTCTCGGGGCAACTGACCGGCCAGTTCAGCGGATTCGGGCGACCTTCCTCGCGCAGACGGGGACCTGTCCGGACTTTGGATCGGAACAAACGTTGATGTCGACCTTGGACCGGCGCTGCCACCTCTTGGGGGAACAGTTCGCCGCTCCGGCACAGGCGAGGTACCGCTTCGGCATGCGGAAAGTGATCCGGACCTTTCCCGTTCGCTTGACCTTGTAGCGTTTCTTGAGAGCGATCCCGAACCCGTTGCCGTCCCGGTTCGCGGTCGGCTGCAAAATGACGCTGACCCGAGATTGCTTCGGGAATCCACTTGCCCGCAGCTTCACTTTCTTGCCAGGTTTGACCTGCTTCGGTCCCTGAACCTTCGGTGCGGCAGACGCCCCGGATGTATGCAGCCCAGCGAATAGGACAATGAGGGGGAGGAGGATCGTGATCAACGACCTGCGCAATGAACCAAACACATCCCCATGTTGTCAAATCCGCACGCTATGGGTTGTTCAGTTCTTCGGGGGAAGCGGGACGAAGATTGAGGTTCTTTCGGCGTACTCGTCCCAGCCCGGCCGGCCTTCCATGTGTTTCTCCATGATCCGGACCCCGGTGCCCTTGATCAGGACGAAGGTCATCAGGGCGGGAGATACGACGGTCAGGACCCCCGGCCAGGCAGCGGCCGCCGCGATCCAGACACCCCACCAGGTCACCGCCTCGCCGAAGTAGTTGGGATGCCTGCTCCATGACCAGAGGCCCTGGTCCATGATCCCGCCGGACCCGTTCGACTGCCGGAACGTTTCCAGCTGACGGTCGGCGATCGTCTCGAACACAAGTCCGGCCAGACCGACTGCCACACCGACCGCGACGACCGGCCAGGACGGGTCGCCGGCAACGGCAGCAGCCTGGACCGGCAGGGAGATCACCCAGGCCACAGCCCCCTGCGGCAGGAGCACCGACTTGAGCAGGCTGGCCGCGGGCTTGGCCATCAGCTCTTCGTAACGGGGATCCTCCGCGTCGCTGCCGAACCGGGTGCCGATGTGAAGCGCCAGCCGCCAGGCCCAGAGCCCAATGAGCGCCACCAGGATCCAGGTCAGAAGGCAGGCCGTGCCGAGGATGGTTCCGGTCACGGCCGCCGCCGCTGACAGGATCAGCACCAGCGGGCCCCAGAGCACATCCATCGCCGCGACCCGGCCGAGCTTTCTCAGCGTGAAGCCGATCGCCACTATCGCCACTGATCCAGCGCCGGCGCAGGCCAGCGCGACGATCATCCAGTCGAACGACATCTCGTTCTCCTTCTCAGGTTGTGATCTGTGTCGCGTCGTCCCGCCGGGTCACGGTAATCCTCACCTGCCGGGCTGGGGTGCGCAAGTCTCCGTTGAGGTTTCCTGAAGAATGGGCGGATACAGTTCCCGGTCTCTGTGAGTCAAGTCGATTCCCAAGAACGTCCGGCCGACGCCGGCTTCGAAACCGCTCCTCCCGAGACACCCGGTGCCGACGGGCCGCTCGCCCGTCTCGGCTCTGGATCGAAAATCGTGATCATCGCGGGAATCGCGGTGGTCGTCGGGCTGGCGGTCTGGGTTGCGACCGGTACGGTCCGGGACGGAAGCAGCCAAGCGGTCGCCGGGCCAGGCAGCGGTCCGCGGATAGTCGGGGAAGAGCAGGTTTCGGAAGTTCCGGACCAGGTCGGCCACGCCGTGTACTGGGCCGGTCCCAAGCCCGGATCCAAGCTCGAGGTAAACGATGACGCCACCGGCAACGTCCATCTGCGTTACCTGTCCGAGGACGCGGAAGCGGGCACAGCGAGTCAGGCCTACCTGGACATTGGCACGTATCCCTTCCGCGGCGCCTACAACGCGACCCGGTCGCTTTCCGACGGCAACGGGGTGCAGACGATCAGGGTCCGGGACGGCGTCGGATTCATGGACCGGGACCGTCCCTACAGCGTGATCGTGGCCTGGCCCAGCCAGCCCGATCTCCAGGTCGAGGTTTACCACCCGGAGAAGTACCGGGCACTTGAGATCGTCCGCGGTGGCGATATCGTGCCCGTGCCCTGACTCTCGCCTGGATCATCTTCCCCATAGTCCTGCTGGCGCTGAGTGCCGGTCTCGGTCTGCTGGTCGAGTTCGCCCGGGGCCGCACGCTCCCCGGACCCTTGCTGCTTCCCGTCGGGTTCGCCGCGCTGACCGCGATCGGAGGGCTGACCACCTGTTTCCCCGCCCTCGCCGAGACCACCACGGCCGTGGTGGCGGCACTCGCCGTGGCCGGTTACGTGGGGGCCTTCATCTCCGGGCCCCGCGGTCCGTTCCGACGTCCGGTCCTTCGCCTTTCCTCCGCGGTGCTCGGTCCGGCGCTGGCCGCGATCGGGGTCTATCTGGTCTTCATGGCCCCGGTGATCGCATCCGGTGAGGCGACCTTCCTCGGTTACGTCAAGCTCGACGACACCTCGACCTGGCTCGCTTTCACCGACCACGTCCTAACCCACGGTCACTCGGTTGCGGGGATCGCGCCATCCAGCTACGAAGCGACCGTTCAGATCAACCTCTCCGCCGGCTATCCCCTCGGCGCCTTCATCCCGCTGGCCGTCGGCCATCAACTGACCGCGACCGACCCGGCCTGGCTCTTTCAGCCCTACATGGCGCTGATGGCGGCGCTGATCGTGCTCGTCTTCTACGAAGTCGCCCGTCCGGTCGTCAGGTCGGACAGGGGTCGGGCCCTCGTGGTGTTTATCGCCGCCCAGCCGGCGCTGCTCGTCGGCTATGCCTACTGGGGCGGGATCAAGGAAGTCGGCACCGCCCTCCTGGCGGCGCTTCTGGCCGCCGGAGTCGCGGCACTGATCCGGGACGGCAGGGAAGAAAGGGATCCGGACACGCAGGAGCCGGAGAGCCTCGGCCGATACCTGCGGCGGGCGGCCCCTGTCCCGGTTCTGGCCGGCGCGGCACTGATCGGGGTCATGGGAGCCGGCGGCGCTCCCTGGGTGGCCGGGATCCTCGGCGGCGGCGTTGTGCTCATCGGGTTCGCGATCAGAAAGGAAACCCGGGAATCACACCTTCCAGTCCGCGCTCTCGTGGCCCGCTACGGCGCCGTCTGCCTGATCATCCTGGCTGGAATCGCCGTGATCGGCCTGCCGACGGTGTTCGCTTCGGGGCAGCTCTTCTCGCCCAACCAGGGCCCGTTGACCAGCGGCGAGGAGATGGGCAACCTGATCCGGCCACTGGCCCTGGCCCAGTACGCGGGTCCCTGGCCGGTCGGTGATTTCCGGCTCGAACCGGACTCCGGCTTGCTCACCGTCATCCTGGTCGCGGCAGCCTTGATCGCCGCGGTCGTGGGAATCGCCGCCGGGATCCGGGCGAAAGCGTGGGCGCTGCTGCTGGTGGCAGGGGGGACCGGCTTCGGTTCGCTGCTCGTCTGGGTGGTCGGATCTCCCTGGGTCCAGGGCAAGGCCCTCGCCACCGGAACCGCTTCCTTCCTTCTCCTTGCGATGGTCGGGATCGCGGCCCTGCTGGCCGGACGGACGGGATGGCTGCGTTCGGCGGGAGCGGTGCTGCTGATCGTCCCGGTGGGAGTGCTGGCCTCGAACGCGCTCGCCTATCACGAGAGCTGGCTGGCCCCCCGGGCGCAGCTCGCCGAGCTCGAACGAATCGGGGAGGACTTCGCGGGACAGGGGCCGGCGCTGATGACCGAGTACCAGGCCTACGGCGTGCGCCACTTCCTTCGCCGCCTGGACGCGGAGGGGGCTTCCGAGCTGCGGCGCCGAGCGATCCCCAGGCTCGACGGGGCCGACAACGCCAAGGGAGCTTGGTCCGACACCGACGAGTTGGTGCTCGACCCGGCCCAGGAGGGCCTGTTCACCTATCGCAACTTGATCCTGCGTCGAGGGCCCGGGCAGAGCCGTCCACCGTCCCCGTATGAACGCGTTTGGCAGGGTCGTTACTACGACGTCTGGCAACGGCCGACCGCTTTCGATCCCGCCACGTTGATCTCCCACGTCCCGTTCGGGAGCGGTGCCCAGCCCGTCGAGATCCCGCCTTGCAGGGTGATCCGTGAAGCTGGGGAAGAAGCAGGCCCGGGAGGCCGGGTGATCGCCGCGGTGCGGGCCCCGAACGCGATTGCGGACCTGGCCGAGTTCCCCTCCGACTGGGTGCCCGATCCCGAGGGAGGGACCCTCACCCCGATGTCCGACGGTCTCGCCACCGGGTCCATCCTCGTGCCGGCCTCGGGTCGTTTCCGCGTCTGGGTCGGTGGGTCGACGCGGGGTCGCATAGAGGTGCTGATCGGCGGGGTGCCGGCCGGTTCGGCCCGCAACGTGCTCAACAACAACGGTCAGTTCATCGAGCTGGACGAAATGGATCTCGCCCGCGGCCGGCTCCCGGTGACCCTCACCTACGAAAGAGGGTCGGCGCTCCGTCCTGCCAACGGCTCGTACCCGTTCGGACTCGGTCCGGTCGTGATCGAGCCGGTGGCCGAGCCGGAAGTGGTCGAGGTCGCCTCGACGCGCGCTGAACGTCTCTGCGGCAAGTTTTTGGACTGGATCGCCGTGCTGCGATCACCGCAGACCTGACGCGAATCACAATTTGGGTTGCGAGCGGGAAATGCGCCGCGTCCGATACCTAAAAACTGTACGAGTATCAAAGTGCGCGATGACTCAAAGATTCTTGAAGTACGAGAGAGTCTACGAACTTTCCGCACTATATAGCGAAATTATTGCGCTATGGTGCGGCATCAAATTCGGTCGAGGAGCGACTGAATTCCCCCCTAGTCCCAAACCTGGAGCATATTCACACATGATCTCGTCCGTGTCTGCCGACGCTTCCGTGCGGTCCGAAACCCCGCGTGTCAACCGTCTTGCATCCTTCGTTCTCGCCCTCGCAGCTGTCCTGCTGCTCTTCGTCGGTGCCGCCTCCGCGGATGCCGCGACTCTGAACGTCGAATCAGCCGGTAGCGATGCAGGCGATTGCACGAGTAGTGCATGTGCAACCGTGCAGTACGCGCTCAATCAGGCCGACAGTGGTGACACGATCCAGGTCGGTGCGGGCACGTTCACCAGTGGCGCTCCGGTCTCAGTCACCAATGAGGTCACCATCAGCGGTGCCGGTGCAGGGACCACCACGATCGCAGCCTCCGGTACTCCGACCGCGACCGTTTCACTCGAAGCCGGCTCAGGGGGAGCCGCCATCGAGAATCTCACCGTCCTGGCTGTGCCCACCAGGCCTGGTGTCTACGTCAACGGGGTCGTTAACGACGTCAACCTGACCGACATTGAAGTCACCGGCGGGGCCACCTACGGCGTCTCTATTCACAACAACGCCAAGGTCGACGGCTGGGTCCTTCACGGGGTCAACAGCCATCACAACAACAACGGCATGCGTATCCGCGGCAGCGCGACGAACATGCTGATCGAAGATTCTCATTTCGACGACAACAACGCTGACGGCTTCAACGTCACAACCCAGAACCCCCCGTTGGCAGTCAGCGGAATCACGATCCGTAACACGACCTTCAACCGGAACTACAACAAGGGCATTTACGTCGAGTCCGGTTCCGACTTCATCCTCGACGGCGTCGAAGTCGACGGATCCGGCAAGACGGGCGCGGCAGCTCCGACCGGAATCGATTTCAATCTGAAGTACGGCGCCTACGAGAACATCGTCATCAAGGACAGCACCGTCACCGGCTCGGTCGGCGCTGGCATCGCGATCAAGGGACGCAACGACGGCAGTTACGCCAGCGGCCCGGCGCAGCTGGCCGACGTAAGCATTTCCGGAACGAACGTCACGGCCAACGCCGGGGCCGGAATCCTCGTCGGCAACGACACAACCGATGTGGCGATCAACACGACCACGATCGCGGGCAATGGAGCCGGTCTCCAGGTCTTCGTGGATGAGGGCACGGTCGATGCCCAGAACAACTTCTGGGGATGCGCGGCCGGTCCGGGCAACCCGGGCTGTGACGACGTTGAAATCACCGGCGGCGACGGCAGCATCGACGACTCGGGCAGCCTCAGCAACGACACCGGCAGCATCCGGTATGTCAGCTCCAGCGGTTCCAACGGTGGGCCGAACAACTGCCTCAACTCCGCCGCACCCTGCGCCACCATCGCCTACGCGATCGGCCAGGCCGTCAACGGCGACACCGTCCTCGTTGGTGCGGGAACCTTCAACGGCAACCTGACGATCGCGAAGCCGATCAGCCTGATCGGCGCCGGTCCCGGCCAGACGACCCTCACTGGTCCCGGACCGGTCGTTTCGCTGAACGCCGGTGCCAGTGACTCGGCGATCAGGAACCTGACCTTCCACGGCGGCGGTACCGCCGCCTCGGGAATTCGGACCGATGCTGCTCTCAGCAACGTCGTTCTCGAGGACGTCGAGCTGACCGCGTTCACGAGTTACGCGATCGCCCTCCACAACAATTCCAACGTCACCAACTGGTTCCTCAACCGGGTCAATTCGCATCACAACGGGCACGGGATGCGGGTCCGGGGCTCCGGATCCAACCTGACCATCAGGAACAGCCATTTCGACCACAACGGTCAGGGCTTCTTCGTTGTAGAAGCCGGAGGAACCTTTGACGGTCTGACCATCGAGGACTCCAGTTTCAACGGCAACGGTGACAAGGGCGTCTACTTCGAGCGTGGCACCAATCTCACCTTGACCAGGATCGAAGTCAAGGACACGGGCGGCGACGGCACTCATAAGAGCCCGCACGCCGTCGAGTTCAACCTGAAGTTGGGTACGACCGCTGGGCCTGTCGTCGTAACCGACTCCGTGGTCGACGGGGTCACCCCCAACCCGGGCTCCGGTCCCGGCGAGGGCGGCGGCGGCATCGTCGTCCGGGGCGCGGCTGCAGGTAACCCCCAGGTCTCCGCCGCAACCATCACCGGCAACGCGGTCAGCAACGTCGTCGTCGCAGTCGGCTTCGAGAACCGGGTCGATCTCGGCAACGCGACCGTCGAGGACAACGTCCTGACCTCCAACGACATTGCGATCGCGAATGCCGTCCCGACTGGAACCCTGAACATCGGTGAGAACGTGTTCGCCGACAACGGTTCCGACATCGAGGGCAGCAACGTCGATGGTGATCTTCCTGACGGCAAGCGCTACGTCGGAACCACTGGCGTCGACGCGGACAATTTCTGCACGAACCAAGCCGCACCCTGCGCCTCGATCGAGCGGGCGATCCAGATGGCATCGGGCGGCGACGAGATTCATGTCGGCGCTGGCACCTTTGTGAGCCCGGCCCAGTTCAACGTCAACAAGAAGGTCACCGTGACCGGCGCAGGCCAGGCGGACACGATCCTGAAGGCCGGGTTCAGCACGTCCGGAAGCGCGGATCCGTGGATCACGGTCGGCGACGGCGGTTCGCTCGACATCAACGACCTGAC
>JBEBXB010000004.1:0-22174 GCA_040391885.1 Conexibacter woesei
GGAACGGCCTAGTCTCGGGGGGTCTCTGATTCGCTGGGGCGATTGACCTTGTGGATCAAGGTGGATCGCCCCGGCGATGGTGTGGTGGTGGGGTTATCCACACCCTTCTGATTAGCAATCAAAATGGTTGGTACTTTGCGGGAACGATGGAATCCACTCTCCAGTCCCCCAGTCAGCCCGAAGCTCCCGGAACCGAGATCGTCCGGGCCAGCGGAATCGAACGGATCTACGGCGTCGGCGAAGCCGAAGTGCGGGCGCTCGACGGGGTGGATGTCGCCTTCGAGAAAGGGAAGTTCACCTCGATCATGGGGCCGTCCGGATCGGGCAAGTCGACGCTGATGCACATCCTGGCCGGGCTGGACAAGCCGACCAGCGGCCAAGCGTTCATCGACGGAACCGAGATCACCTCACTCTCCGACGGTGACCTGACCCAACTCCGACGGGACAAGCTCGGGTTCGTCTTCCAGTTCTTCAACCTCCTGCCGGTCCTCACGGCCGAGGAGAACATCGTGCTGCCGCTCTCGATCGCGCGCCGCAAGCCGGACCAGGACTGGGTCGATCAGGTCATCGATCGGGTCGGACTCACCGACCGTCGCGACCACCGTCCCTCGGAGCTCTCTGGCGGCCAGCAGCAGCGGGTCGCCGTGGCCCGGGCGCTGGTAACCCGGCCGGCCGTGGTCTTCGCCGACGAACCCACCGGCAACCTCGACTCGAAATCCTCGGAGGACGTGCTCCAGCTTCTCCGCGGGGCCGCCGACGATTTCGGGCAGACCGTGATCATGGTGACCCACGAACCCGACGCGGCCGCGCACGGAGACCGCCTCATCGCTCTGCGTGACGGACGCCTCGTGCACGACGCGCCGCCGGTCTCTGCCGACGCCGTGATCGAGCTCCTCAAGACCCTCGCCTAGGCCTGACCGGCCGGATCGGGAGCGCAATGCTCAGCCTCACATTCAAGAACCTCTGGTCGCGCAAGTGGCGATCGCTGATGACCGCGGTCGCCGTCATCTTCGGCATCGCCCTGGTGGCCGGCACCTATGTCCTCACGGACACCACGAACAAGGCCTTCGACGAGATCTTCACCAAGTCGATCGCCGGCACCGACGTCACCGTCACCGGCAAGTCGCTGGTCGACCAGATGGACGGCAGCACCCCGGACTTCGACGCGTCGGTCCTCAAGGAAGTGAAGGCGGTCCCGGGCGTCAAGTCCGCCGCGGGAGCGATCTTCTCCGCCGGCGCCATCCTCGACGACGAAGGCGACTCGACCGGAGGCGGCTTCGCCCCCCAGTTCATCTCTTCGATACTGCCGCCCACCTTCGAAACGCTCGACTACGTCGAAGGTCGCAAACCGGACCGGTCCCGCGAGGTCTCGCTGGACAAGGCGACAGCCGAACGGTCCGACCTGAAGGTCGGCGACACCATCCAGTTGATGGGCACCGGCCGAGCCATCCCGTTCAAGCTGATCGCCCTGACCCAGCTCGGCGGAGCCTCGTTCGGCGGCACGGCGATCGCCCAGGTCACCTTGCCGGAAGCCCAGAAGCTGACCGGGAAGGAAGGGCGCTTCGACCAGATCTCGATCGCCGCCCAAGACGGGATCTCCTCCGAAGAGCTCAAGCAGCGCGTGCAGAACGCGGTTCCGGACACCCTGCTGGTCGAGACCGCGCAGGAAAACGCCGATCGCAACGCCAACGACATCAAGGAAGGGCTCAGCTTCCTCACGATCGCGTTGCTGGCCTTCGCGGCGATCGCGCTCTTCGTCGGATCCTTCGTGATCTTCAACGTGTTCTCGATCACGGTCGCCCAGCGAACCCGTGAGTTCGGGATGCTGCGCACCCTGGGCGCCAACCGCGGCCAGATCCTGCGGACCGTGCTGATCGAGGGCTTCCTGATCGGGCTCGTCGGGGCCGTGATCGGAATCATCGTCGGGATCGGCCTCGCCAAGGGCCTCAGCGCCGTGATGAAAGCGGTCGGCGCCGACCTGCCCGCCAACGAGCTGGCGATCCTGCCCCGCACGATCATCGTCTCCCTGGTCATCGGTATCGGCGTGACCATGGTCTCCTCGCTCATCCCGGCCCTGCGTTCGACCCGGGTGCCGCCGATCGCCGCTCTGTCCGAGTCCGTGACGATCGCCGGCAAGAACCGAATCGTCCTCCGGACCACGATCGCGGTGCTGCTTGTCCTCCTCGGCCTGGCATTGATCCTTCCGGTCCTGGTCGGCGGCAAGGACGGCGGCGGCGCAGCCGGGATGATCGGCGGCGGTGCGGTCTGCGTGGTCATCGCGCTTTCGATCTTCGCCCCGCGGCTCGTACGGCCGGCGGCGTCGATCGTCGGCGCTCCGCTGGAGCGCCTCGGTGGCCTGACCGGTCGCCTGGCGCGGGAGAACGCTCAGCGGAACCCGTCCCGGACCGCAGTCACGTCCGCCGCGCTGATGATCGGGCTGGCCCTGGTCGCCTTCGTGACCGTGTTCGCGTCCGGGCTCAACAGCTCGGTGACCAAGGTGATCGACGAGTCCCTGCCGGGTGAGATAACCCTCCAGGGGCCGGGCGGCTTCAACCCGATTCCGCCCGAGTCCGTGGATGCGGCCCGCAACGTCGACGGGGTCGAGGCGGCCTCGGGCGTGCGCTACGCCTCGGTCGAGGCGGACGGCACGACCACCCAGATCTCCTCCGTCGACCCGGCGGCGATCACGAAGGTGCTCAACCTGTCCTGGAAGGAAGGCGACAACGCCGACCTCACCGGCCTCACGGACGACCAGATCGTGATCGGCGACAAGCTCGCCGACGAGCGCGATCTCTCGGTCGGGGACACCGTCACCATCAAAGCCCAGAACGGCACGACCACCGATCTTGCGGTGGCGGCGATCATGGACACCGACGATCTCGAGCTGGCCGGTCAAGGGATCGTCACCCAGAACGTGATGCAGCGCGAGTTCGGGGTGAACGTCGACTTCGTCGGGCTGGTCAAGCTCGACGCCGGGGCCGATGTCGACACCGTCCAGAAACGGATCGAATCCACACTGGACAAGCCGTTCCCGACGGTTGACGTGCTCAACCAGGACGAGCTGAAACAGAGTCAGAAGGCCCAGATCAACGGTCTCTTGGCCATGATCTACGTGCTCCTGGCGCTGGCCGTCGTGGTTTCGCTGGTCGGGATCGTGGTCACGCTGATCCTCTCGATCTACGAGCGGACCCGTGAGCTCGGGATGCTGCGATCGATCGGCATGTCACGGCGACAGGTCAAGCGGATGGTGCGGTACGAGGCCGTGATCACCGCCGTGATCGGGGCGCTCGCCGGACTGGTGCTGGGCGTGATCTTTGCCTTCCTGATCGGCATCCCACTGAGCGGCGAGGGCTTCGCCCTGAGCTACCCGATCGGCACCCTGATCTTCATCTTGGTGCTCACCGCGATCGCCGGGATCCTGGCGGCGATCTACCCAGCCCGCAAGGCGGCGAAGCTGGACGTGCTGGAGGCCGTCTCCTACGAGTAGCAGCCGCTACGGCAGCATCCGGCCCGGTCCGGATGCTGCGGTAGCGGTTGTGGCGGCGGCCGGGGTCAGCTGTCGAAGCCGAGGCCGAGCCGGTCGAGCGTCTTCAGCCACAACCCGCGGCGACCGTCCTTGCGGTCGGCCGCGGCCAGCCGGTTGCGCGTGAGCTGGACGACCCCCCACCGAAGAGGCTCGGGCGGGAACGGGATCGGCCGGGAGCGGGCGTACTTCATCCGGGTGACCTCCGTCTCACGTCCGTCGAGGATGTCCAACCCGACTCCGGCGGAGAAGCGGCTCGCTCCGACCCCGAGGCCGGTGTGGCCGACGGCCCAGCTCACCCGCCCGCCGTGGCTGGTGCCGTAGAAGGCGAAGAAGCGCGAGCAGGTGTCGATCGCGCCGCCCCAGCGATGGCTGAACCGCAGCCCTTCCAGCTGGGGAAAGGCGGTGAAGAAGCGCTGGGCCAGCCCGGCGAAGCTCTGGTCTCGCTGGTAGGCGCCGTCCTCGACCCGTCCGCCGTAGTTGTAGATCGCGTCGTAACCGCCCCAAAGGATCCGCAGCCCCTCCGGGGATTCGATCGGACGGTAGTAATGGAACTGGTTCGAGCTGTCGGAGAAGCCCTGACGGTTGGCCCACCCGATCGCGTCCACCTGGGCGGCGGAAAGGGGTTCGGTCACCAGCACGTAGTCGTAGACGGGTATCACCCGGTGCCGGATTGCCCGCACCGGGCTGCGGAAGGCCGCGGTCGCCAGCAGCACCCGCCGCGCCCGGATGGGATCGCCCTGGGTGGCCACTTCGACCCCGGCACCGGCCTGCTTCAGGCCGGTCATCTCGGTGCCTTCGTGGATCCGAACCCCGAGCCGATCGGCCAGGGAGGTCAGGCCGTCGCAGAGCTTGACCGGATCGACCGTGCACTCGCCGCTCTTCTGCCACAGACCACCCTGGAAAAGCGGCGAGTCGAGCTCGGCACGGATCTGGCTTGCGTCGAGCAGGGCCGCCTCATGCCCGTACTCGGCGAGCTCCTCGACCAGCCCCTGAAGCTCTTCGACCTGGGAGTCGGTGACCGCCACCTCGATCGCCCCGGGCGAAAGCAGGTCACACTCGATTCGGTGTTCCGCGATCGTCTCCCGGATCGTGTCCAGGTTCTCGAGCCCGAGCCGCTCCAGCTCCGGCACTTCGTCCGGGAAGCGAGCGAGCCCGTTGCCGATGCCGTGGACGAGCGAGGAAGACATGAAGCCGCCGTTCCGGCCGGAGGCACCGATCGCGAGGGTTTCCCTCTCGATCAGCGTCACGTCGCGCCCCGGGTCGCGCTGCTTGGCGATGATCGCCGCCCAGAGCCCGGTCAGGCCACCACCGACGACGAGCAAGTCCGTCTCGGTGCGCCCGACCGGCGCGGGACGTGGCGCGGGCCGCTTGCCCGACAGCCACCAGGGACCGGGCTCCGCGTCGGCGTACGAGCGGCGGACGGCCTCGCCCGGCGCGTCAGTGGGCCAGACGGAATGGGTGGCTGAAGGGGTTCCGATGCCCGGACTGTAGCCGACGGCTCAGCGGGTGACGCGGATCTTCTTGGCAGCGGGGCGGAAGCCGGCCTTCTTCGCGCTCAGCTTCAGTTTGCCCGTCCGGGCGGGGCGGACCCTGATGACGGCCTTGCCGCGGGCGTTGGTCAGGACGGACCGTCCCGCGATCTTCACGCGGGCCGCGTCGACCGGCGAGGTCACCCTGGCGGCATCGAGTCCCTTCACGGTGACCGTCAGCTTGCTGGCCCGCTTGCGTTTCAGCTTGCCCCGGACCGAAAGCTTGAGCCCGCGGCAGGGCCGGGCCGGCAGGGTCCGGGTGAACGGCAGATCACCGGTGTACCAGCAGCCGTTGCCGTCCGAGATCGTGACGTTCCCGGAGCCCGTCACCTTCAGCTTGCGGCCGACGCGCTCGAACGTGGCGAGGGCGGCCGATGGGGGGCTGAACTCGAAATGGATGTCCCAGGCCTGGCCACTGGTGGCGGCGGTGCGGTACGTCCAACGCTTCGGCACCTGCGGCACCGGCCGGAACAGACCCTTCCGGATCGACGCCTTGAGGTCGAGCCGCCAGAACTCCCAGTCGTGGCTGCCCTTGTGGACCGTGTAGTCGATCGTCTTCGACCCGGCTGCCCTCACGGCCGCCACCGCCGTGTCGTTCTGCGACTTCAGGCCACCTTCGAGGATCAGGCTGAGCGCATCCTGCTCGTCCACGTGATCGGGATGGGCGGGATCGTTCTGGGGTCGGACCGCGGGGTCGGGCTGGCCGTCCCCGGTGCGGACATCGAGACGGGTGTGCGCGAGATTGGAGCCGAGCGCCACCGGGTCATGTCCCTCCGCGTAGAAGCCGTCCGCGGGCCCGTAGACCGTTTCGTAGGGGGTGCCCCCGGAAGCGGTCTTGAAGAACGTCACCGAGCTCGGCTCCCGGATCGACGCGAAGGCGGAGAGGGGGACGGCGGTCCCGAAGTAGCCGGGCAGCATCGAGGCTGTCAGCCAGGTGCCGAAGCCGCCCATGGAGAAGCCGGCGACGGCGTGGTACCGGCGCTCCGGGCGGATGCTGAACCGGCGCTGTACCTGCGGAAGCAGCTCGTCGCGGACCCATGTCTCCCAGCCGGGGTTGTCGCGCCCACCCTCGTTCCACCAGTTGGTGTAGAAGCCGTGGCCGCCCTCCGGCATCACGATCACCGCGTTCAAGTTCTTGGCCGTCTTGGCGATGTCGCCGAGCACCGGGTCGGCCCAGGAGTCGAAACGCTCGCCGGCACCGTGGAAGAGCAGCAGGAGCGGGTACCGCTTCTTCGGCGTGTATCCGTTCGGCAGGAGGACGTTCGCCATCAGCTTGCCCGGATGCTCCGGCATCCCGGGATGGACCGGTCCGGCGAGTCCCTGGGTGGAAGGGTCGATGTGGCTGCTGGGGGTTGCGATCCGGACCAGCTTCTGTGCGGCACCGGCCGTCGGCGTCGCCGGTCCGGCGATTCCGGCAGCCCAGGCCACGGCGACCAGAGTGGACGCCAGGGCGAGAGCCCGGACGGCGACGGACGGCGGACTCATTCTCCCCAACGCGGCGATACCCATCCGCGAAGCCTATTGCACAAAGCCCTGCCGGCAGGGCGGGACGCGACCACGCGCCCGGTCAGCCGTCGAGCTTGCCGGCCAGGCGGAGAGCGAGCGAGGAGTTGCGTCCGCCGCCCTCGTCGCGGCGGACCCCCGATTCGAGGGCGGGGCGATCGCCGACGAGGACGCACATCTCACGGGCACGGGTGATCGCGGTGTAGATCAGCGGACGGGTCAGCATGCCGGCGTGGGAGCGGTGGCAGACGAAGATCACCACCGGGATCTCGCACCCCTGCGACTTGTGAACCGAGATCGCATACGCCAGCCGGAGGTCATCCGCCTCGTCCCACGGAAGGATCACCTCCTGGCCGTCATCCGTTTCGAGGACCGCCATCTCCTCGTCGGGGTCGTCGTCGATCAGGAAGCAGATCGTGCCGTTCATCAGTCCGAGGTCGTAGGCGTTGCGGGTCTGGATCAGCCGGTCGCCGATCCGGAAACGATCGTTGATCGCGGCCTTGCCGTCCGGGTTGAGACGAGCTTGGAGATCCTTGTTCAGAGCGTCGATCCCGGCCTCGCCGCGGTAGATGGGGGCGAGCACCTGGGCATCGCGGATCGGGTCGAGCCCCAGCCCGGCCTCGACCCTTTCGCCGACCATCTCCACGACCGCCTGTCGCACCCGGGATGGGGTGACTCGTTCCAGGAGGTGGAAATCCCGCTTCTGATCGGCCTCCGGCTCGAGGTGGGGGGGACGGCCCTGGTTGACCTCGTGGGCGGCGGTGGTGATCATCGACCGCGCCGCCTGCCGGAAGATGTGGGTGAGTCGGGTCGCGGGGACCAGCCCGGACTCGATCAGGTCGGAGAACGGCTTGCCCGCCCCGACGGGGGGAAGCTGATCGGCGTCGCCGACCAGGACGAGGTGAGTGTCCGCGCCGACCCCGCCGAGCAGCACCTCGGCCATGTGAAGGTTGATCATCGAGGCTTCGTCGACGATCAGCAGCTCGAGCGGCAGCGGGTGCCCGGGCTTGAAGGTGGGCTCGGCGCCGGGCCGCCACTCGAGGAGACGATGGATCGTGTGGGCCTCGGTGCCGGTCGCTTCGGTCATCCGCCGGGCCGCTCGCCCGGTCGGTGCGCAGAGGCCGACCCGCACACGCGCCTCCCGGGCCGCGGCGACGATCGCCCGGGTGCAGACGGTCTTGCCCACGCCGGGACCGCCGGTGACCACCGAGATCCGGGAGGTGAAGGCACCGACGACCGCCTGCCACTGTTCCCCCGTCAGCGACTGATCCCCGGTCTGGTCCGGGGTCACGTCCAGGTGGGGTTCCGATTCGGCCCGGTCGCGCAGCTCGGCGGCTACCCAAAGCTCACGGTCCAGGGTGTGCCGGCGATACACCCTGTCCTCCTCGGTGATCAGGCCGGGAGCGGAAGCGAGCACGTCGGGGTCAGGCTCCAGCCCGAGCAGCTTTCGCGTGCGACCCAGCAGGTCGTCCCGGGTGAGGTGGGTGTGGCCGCGGCGTTCGGCCTCGCCGAGGAGATACCAGGCGGCGGCCTGCGCCCGGCTGTCCGACTCCGGTGGGACCCCGGCCGCCTGGGCGATCGTGTCGGCCCGGGTGAAACCGACTCCGTCCACCTCCGTCAGCCGGTAGGGGTCGTCCCGCAGGACCTGGATCGCCTGGTCGCCGAACCGGGCGTGGACCTTCCCGGCGAGATGGGCGAGCCCGTGGGGCCCGAGCTCCACGTGGAGATCCCGCACGGCCCTGGTCTCGTACCAGCTGGCCACGGCCGCCTCGGCCTGCTTCTTGCCCAGCTTGGGCAGCGAGCCGATCACGCCGGCCGGGTCGGCGGCGATCTTCTCGAGTACCTCCGGGCCGTGCAGATCGCAGAGCGCCTCCGCCCGCACCTGGCCGATGTGCCGGAGCGAGCTCAGGTACGCGATCTGGCCGGCCCGGTCGCCGGGGTCGAGGGGCACCGCCATGTTGACCTTGAGCTGCTGCCCGAACTTCTGGTGTTGCTGCCACTCGCCGCTCAGGCGGGCCCGTTCTCCGGGCTTGAGATGGGCCAGGGTGCCGATCGCGATGATCTCGTCCCCGGAGTCGTCGCGGACCTCGATGACCGCGTAGCCGTCGTCCGCCGCCGTGAAGATCACGTGCGTGACCTCGACCGGGCCGGAGAACCCGTTCTCGTCGAGGAATAGCGGTTCGGCGCCTGAAGACATCAGCTGAGGGTAATGGCCGGGCCGGAGGCGCTCCGGCGAGGGGTCTTCCAACCCCTGGTCCGCGTAGACTCGCGCTGTGGCTGACCAGGGTCCGAAACCGCTTGGCGATGCCGTCGCCGAGGCGACAGAGGCCGCGAATCGTCCGAACGAGGTTCCGGCAGGACGCAAACGCGCCGGCCGGGCGTCGGATGTGTTCGGCGGGGAGATGCGCCGACGGGACCTATTCCCGCTGCTCGTCTTCCACCTGATCCGCGAGGAGCCCTCCTACGGAAATCAGTTGATCGAGGCGATCGAGAGGATGACCCAGGGCGTGATCTCGGTGAATCCGAACACGATGTATCCGCTGCTCCGCGATCTCGAAGCCAAGGAGCTGATCAAGGGCGACTGGGAACATCCCGACAAGCGGACCCGGCGGTTCTACTCGATCACGGCGGCGGGGGAGGACGAGTATCAGCGGCTCCTCGCCGAGATAGAGCCCTTCCTCGATTCGGTGGTCCGGTCGATCAGCCTGATCAAGGCCGAGGTCTACGGCGCGCCGAACTCAGGAACTTCCTGAGCAGGACCCCTTAAACAGGAAATGCCCGCCGAAGCGGGCATTTCCAAGGGATGAGACGAGCTAGATCGCCTCGACCGAAGCGGCGGACGGACCCTTCGGTCCCTCCTCCGACTCAAAGCTCACTTTGGCGCCCTCGGCGAGCGTCCGGAAGCCATCGGATTGGATCGCTGTGTGGTGGACGAAAACGTCCTTCGAACCATCGTCGGGTGTGATGAACCCGAAGCCCTTCTCGTCACTGAACCACTTGACTGTTCCAGTCGGCATTACTTCCTCCACATCATGATGAACGCGCCGGATCTCTCCTCCCGGCCCAACTGCGCGCAACTTAGCAGTAAAAGGCACGCATTCGCACCGGGAGGCATTCGACTCGATTTTCAGCTTGCCTTCGGATACGCTCGATCGGTATGTACGCAACCGGTGGTATTGCCGAACGTTTCGCTCCGATCTGGTCCCGGGCGGAGGCCCGTCTCGGTGGCGGTTTGCCGGCCTCGGTGAGGTTCTGGGACGGCAGCGAGATCGGGTCAGGGGAGCTGGGATCCGCCACGGACACGATCGTGCTGAAGGACCGGCGGGCCCTCACCTACGCCGTCAGTCGACCGGATCAGTTGGGTCTCGCCCGTGCGTTCGTGTCGGGGGACCTCGAGCTGGAGGGAAGCATCGAGCGGGTGATGACGGCCGGCGCGAAGATGTACGGCTTCGACATCCCCTGGAAGGACAAGCTCGAAGCGTTCCGGATCGCGGCGTCGCTGGGCGTGGTGCGCTTTCCGCCGCCCAAGCCCCCCGAGTCCGAGGCCAGGGTGGGCGGCCGGCTCCATTCGCTGCGACGCGACCGCCAGGCGATCAGCCACCACTACGACGTTTCCAACGACTTCTACCGGCTCGTGTTGGGCCCGACCATGGTCTACTCCTGCGCTTACTTCGAGTCCCCGGATGACACGATCGACGAGGCGCAGACTCGCAAGCTCGACGTGATCTGCCGCAAGCTGCGGCTGGAGGAGGGGGAACGTTTCCTTGACATCGGTTGTGGCTGGGGCTCGCTGGTCATGCACGCGGCGGCGAACTACGGGGTCAAGGCCGTCGGGATCACCCTCTCCGAGGCCCAGGCGGCCTTCGCCCGGAAGCGGATCGAGGAGGCCGGTCTCTCCGACCGGTGCGAGATCCGCATCCAGGACTACCGCGAGGTCTCCGACGGCCCGTACGACAAGATCGCCTCTATCGGGATGTTCGAGCACGTCGGGTCGAACATGCTCGACCGGTACATGGAGACTGTCGCGGCGCTGGGTCGGCCGGGCGGGCTCGCCCTTCATCACGGCATCTGCCGCCAGCACACGAACGAGGAATCGCCGAACACCTTCATCACCCACTACGTCTTCCCGGATGGGGAGCTGCACAGGGTCGCCAAGGTGATCCTCGCCCTGGAGCGCTCGGGGCAGGAGCTGCGCGACACCGAGGCGCTGCGGGAGCACTACGCGCTCACCCTGCGCCGCTGGGTGGAGAACCTCGACTCCGACCCGGAGCTGGCGGTCGCGGAGGTGGGGGAGGAACGCGACCGGATCTGGCGGCTGTACATGACCGCCTCGGCTCTGGCTTTCGAGCGCGGCGACATCTCGATCCACCAGATGGTGGCGGTCCTGCCCGACAAGGGGCAACGTCAGCTCTACAGGCCGTCACCGGCGATCGCGCTCGCCCGGCCGTCCTTCGTCGAAGGTGAGGCCCGCGAACCCGCCGCTCAGAAGGCGTAGAGCGGGCAGCCGCTCAGAAGGCGTAGAGCGGGTCGCCGCTCAGAAAGCGTAAAGCGGGTCCTGCCGTTCGATCAGGGCGGTGGCGTCGGGAGTCCAGAGCGGTTTCGCGATCAGGTATCCCTGAGCGGCATGACAACCGAGGTCACGCACCATCTGCAGGGTGGTTTCGCTGCTTACTGCCTCCGCGACGACCGTCATCGACAGGGATCTGCCGATCTGCACGATGGCGTTCGCGATCGCCGAGCCGCGCGGATCACCCACGCCCAGGTAGTCGATGAACTTCCGATCGATCTTGATCTCGTCGAGTGGGAACTCGCCCAAGTAGCTCAGTGAGGAGAAGCCGGTGCCGAAGTCGTCCAGCGCTAACCTCACGCCGAGTCGCTTCAATCCCTCCAGGACCGTGTTCACCTGCCTGGTGCCGGCCAGAAGGACGGTTTCGGTCAGTTCGATGGTGAGCAGCTCCGGCGGAAAATCATGCCGTTCGAGCAGTCCGGAGACGAGGTCGGTGAAGCCCTCGCCGCGGACCTGGCGGGTGGAGCTGTTGACCGAGATCGAGATACCCCGGCCCGCCGGGCGTCCGCGGTTCCATTCCGTGGCCTGGGCGATGGCCTGACGGATGACCCAGGTGTCGACCTTCCGGATCAGCTCGCTCTCTTCGGCGATCGGGATGAAATCCCCGGGCTGCACCAGCCCCTTGTCGGGATGTCGCCACCGGACGAGCGCCTCGAAGCCGACGAGGTTGCCGCTGCCGAGATCGATCATCGGCTGGTAGGCCACGGCCAGCTCGTCGCGCTCGATGGCGCGATGCAGCTCCCTTTCGACCTCGAGCCGGCGCACCATCTTCTCCTGGATCGCCGCGCCGAACATGTGGGCACGTGCCCGCCCGGCTTCCTTTGCCTGGTACATCGCCGCGTCGGCTTCCTGGATCAAGTCCTCGGGCCCGACGACGCTGTCGACGCCGGGCTGCCAGACGGTGATGCCGACGCTTGCCGTGATCAGGCGCTCGGTGCCCTCGACCGCGATCGGCTGGGATATCTCGGCGAGGATCCGTTCGGCTATCTCCCAGGCCTCCGCCTCGTCGGCGACCGAGCTGAGCACGATCCCGAACTCGTCGCCGCCGAACCTCGAGACGGTGTCGCTCCGCCGCACGCTTCGGGAAAGCCGGGGCGCGACCTCGCGAAGCATCTCGTCGCCGGCGTGGTGGCCGATCCCGTCGTTGATCAGCTTGAAGTGATCGAGGTCGAGGAAGAGGAGGCCGACCATCGTTCCGTCCCGCTCGGCCGCTTCCATCGCGTCGGCCAGCCGCGACGTGAACAGCCGGCGGTTCGGCAGCTCGGTCAGAAGATCGTGATTGAGGCGGTAATGGAGCGACTGGTCCGAGCGGGTGCGTTCGATCGCGTTGCCGAGCACGTTGGCGGTGGCGAGCAGGAAGTTCCCGTCCTCCTCGGTGAAGGCGCCCGCCCGGTCGGAGTGCACGATGATCAATCCGAACTGCTGATCCGCGCCGAGGATCGGGGTGATCGCGCTGCTCATCACGTTTTCGGGCAGCACGTCGCGGTACGGGTCCAGCCGAGGGTCTTGCTGATTCCAGTTCGGGATCAGCACCGGTTCGCCCTTGATCAGCGGCGCGCCCGGGAAGGTCGAGGTGAGGAACGGGATCACCGTCTGCTGGCCGATGTCGGCCGACCGGTGACAGAGATGCAGGCGCTCGTAGTCCTCCTGCTCCCAGATCGACGCTTCGAGCACCCGGTCGAGCCTCCCGATCCAGCTGGCGGCCGTCCGCAGGAGCTCATCGGGATCCTCGCCGCGCACGGCCATGTCACCCAACCGGGCGACCAGCAACTGCTGCTCCGCCTTCTGGGCGAGCTCCACCTCGGCCGACTTGAGCGCGGAGATGTCCTGCATCACGCCGTGCCAGATAGGGCTCCCGTCCTTGTCCGGAAGGAGACGGGCGCGCTCGAACATCCAGACGTAATGCCCGTCGCGTGCCTTGAGGCGGTATTCGGCCGGTGGATGGATGTCGAGGCCGATCAGGCGTTGGTCCTCGAATGCGAGGGCGTAATCGCGGTCGTCGGGGTGGAGGGCATGGAACCAGTTATTCGGATCCGCCATCCATTCCTCGGGGGTGTAGCCGAGGACCGACTCGATCTGGGGGCTGACGTATCGCCAGCGGCCGCTCTCGCCCATCTCCGCCAGGTAGACGATTGCCGGGATCGTCTCGATCAGGTCAGTGAAGTCATCCTGGTTCAGGTCGCGTGCGGGAATCCCCCTCAAACGGGTTCGTCCCCCTCCGTCTTCCTGGCCGAACTGATGGATCCATTCGGCGAGGATCGAGGCGGTCGAGCGCACCTCGTCCGTCCTCAGCGCGACCTGAGGGCCCCAGGCGGCGGTCAGTCGCATCCCTCCCGAGTTTCGGATGGGGTAGCCGGCGATGGTGTGGCCGGCGAGGGGAGTGGCCGTGACACCCGCGGATATTCCCGACGGGGCGGTGCTGAGCTCGGCGATCACCGGAGCATCCAGGTTGGTGGGGCGGGCCGCCACCGGTCCGTTCTCGTCGAGCACGATCGCACCGGCCGCACCGAGCTCCTCGGTGAGGATGCGGGCGGCCGTCCCAGCCGCTTCGATGAGTGAACGGCAGTCCCGGAACTCAGGCAGGAAGGGGATCAGGGCCGAGCTGGCGGGCGTGATTCGTTGGGAGTTGATTCTGGGATTCATCGATCGGCGAACGGGGGGTGATTTCATTATCACCGGGCCGCGGCGTTTCGGCGGAATTCCCGAACGGAGGAATCACCCTGTTCACCGAATCGCCTCCACGACCCTGGAGATCGCCTCTTCGAGCAGCTCCGGGGTCGTGCCGATGTTGAGACGACAGTGGCCGACGCCGCCGGAACCGAACGGCAGGCCGCCGGTGGTGGCGAGCCTGGAACGCTCCAGGATCGCGGCCGCCGGATCGTCACCGAGCCCCAGCCCGCGCAAGTCCAGCCAGGCGAGATACCCGGCTTCGTGGGGGACCCAGGAGATCGAGGGGAGGTCCGCGGCCAACCGTTCGCCGAGCAGCTTCCGGTTGAGATCGAGACGGTGCACGATCTGGTCCAGCCATTCGTCGCCCTGCGTGAAGGCGGCACGGGCCCCGATCACGCCGAGATGGCCGGCGTGCAGGGCGCTCGGAGGCAGCCGAGCGATCACGTCGCGGGCCGGGTCGGACGCGGTCACCATCACGGCGCAGCCGAGGCCGGCGAGGTTGAATGCCTTGGATGCGGAGGTGAGGCAGATCCCGTGCCGGGCCGCGGCCGGTGACACCGAGAGGAAGGGAATGTGCTCCGCCCCCGGCAGGGTGAGGGGGGCGTGGATCTCGTCGCTGAGGATCCAGGCTCCGTGCTCGGCGGCCAGGTCCGCCAACTGGGTGAGCTCGTCCCGTGACGGAACCGCCCCGGTCGGGTTCTGGGGGCTGCAGAGCAGCATCACCCGGGCGCCGCCGCGGAAACCGGCTTCGATCGAGTCGAGATCGAGGCCGCCCCGCGGCCCCAGGGACGCCTCCACCACATGTCCGCCGGCTTCCTCTATCAGTGAGAAGAACGGGTAGTACACGGGAGGGTTGACGATCACGCCATCCCCGGGATCGATCAGGGAGCGGAGCAGCGCGGTGAGCCCGTGGACCACGTCGCTCGTCGTGTGAACCTGCTCGGGATCCACGTCCCAGCCCCAGCGGCGGGACGCGAACGCGGTGAACGCCGCCCCCAGGCCGGAGGCAGCCGGGTTGGCGTAGCCGGTGTCGCCACGCTCGATCGCACTCGCCAGTGCCCTCTTGATCGGGTCGGCCAGGGGAAAGTCCATCTCCGCGACGAATGCGGGCAGCACCTCCGGCGGGTGGGTCGTCCACTTGATGCTTTCGCGGGACCGCAGCCATTCCAGCGGGATCGATTCCAGTTCGTATCTCATGTCGATGGTTCCTTGGTCGGGGGCAGCATCAAGGTGAAGAGCAGCCCGGGCAGGGGGAGGGCCGCCGTCACCAACAACACCGTCAGCAGGCCGGTTTGGTCGGCCAGGAGGCCCAGCAGCCACGCGACCAATCCGCCGAAGCCGATCGCCGCCCCGAGGGTCACGCCCGAAGCGAACCCGACCCGGTTGGGCAGGTACTGCTGTCCGAGCACGACCGTGATCGAGAACGTGCCGACCATGAAGAAGCCGACCATCGCCAGCACGAGGACGGCGGGTGCGGGGCCGAGGAGGAGGAAGAGCAGGATCAGCGGCGGGGTCAAGCCGAGCGAAGCCTTGATGACCCGGAGGTTGCCGATCCGATCGGCGACCCGCCCTCCGACCAGGGTGCCGACGGCACCGGCCACGAGAAGCGCGGTCAGCGCTCCGTTGCCGACGGCGGCGGTCTCGTCCAGGTGACGGATGAACCAGAGCGGGACGAACGCTTGGAGCGCGAAGTAGGTGGCGGAGCGGAACCCGGCTATCGCCGCCACCCCGCCGAACGGCACCCATCGGTCGCGGAGAGGCTCGGACCGGACCGTGGCCTTTCTCACCGTGACCTGTTCGGGCTTCGAGTCGCGGAAGCCGTTCAGGCGGGGCAGCTCCAAGGCGAGCAGGCCCGCCGCCACCGTGACCGGGAGGGCGATCCAGGTGATGCCGCCGATGCCGAGCGGCAGGACCAGGGCGGTCACGGCGATCGGACCGAGCGCGAACCCGATGTTTCCGCCGACGGCGTAGAAGCTCATGCCGGTGGCGCGGCGTTCACCGGCCACGTAGTTGGCGAACCTGGCTCCTTCGGGGTGGTAGGCGCCGACTCCCAGCCCGGAGATGCAGACGGCGACCAGGGTGAGCTCGAAGCTGCCCGTCAGTCCGATCAGGGCGGTTCCGGCGCCGCCGAGGAGGATCCCGCCGGGCAGGAGCCAGGAAAGCGAACGGCGGTCGGACAGGTGACCGAAGAGCGGCTGGAGCAAGGACGAGGAGACGGTCATCACCAGCAACAGCGCTGTGGCCTCCGAGTAGCTGTATCCGCGACGGATGACCAGAAACGGAATCAGGGCGGGGATGGCGCCTTGACAGACGTCGACGCAGGCGTGCCCCGCCGAGAGCACGGCGATCGAGCGGCGATCCATTTCCCGGCTCCTGGGCATGACGCCCAAGCCTTTCAGAATGGCTCTGCCTTACTGCCGGACGACATCCTTCGGCTGAGGGATCCGCTTCAAAGTGAACCGGACGACACCGGTTCTGCATTTAAATGCACCGTCTTCGCCGTATGAGAAGTCATCGCGCCCGAAGAAGGTCGCGTGGATCCTCTTCGGGGTCTTACGGGCACGCATCCAGCCGCTGCTGCTCAGGCCCCAACCGTCCGAGTCGTCGTACCGGACCGAAGCCTTGCCCTTGCCGTTGAACTTCAGGCCGGCGTCGAACCCGGGGGCATATTGGAACCCGTCTGTCACCGGTCCGTAGTTGTATCCCGAGCACCGGTTCCATACGGAAACCATCCCGGACGTCATCCGGTCGCCGTTCATCCACACGGTGCCCCGGGCGACGCGATTCCTGACCCGATAGACCTGGCGCTTCGGGAGGGACGGGCCCGGGTCGAGCAGATCCAGCCCCGGACCTCCGATCAGGCGGTCGCTGGACGGCCCGCCGTGGAGCGCGTCCCTTCCGGGCCCGCCGCGGAGCAGGTCGGAGCGCTTGCCGCCGAACAGGCGGTCGGCTCCCGGGCCGCCGTCGAGCCGGTCACGGCCGTCGCCCCCGTAGAGGCGATCACGGCCGCCTTCGCCGAACTGGTGGGTCTTCCCGGTCGTCTTGCGCGCCCGGATGACGTCATCGCCGGGGCCGCCGTGGAAGCGGCCGGTGCCCCGTGTCTCGATCCGGTCGTCGCCCGCGCCGGCGAAGACGAGGTTCGGTCCCCTCCCGGCTTTGATCTCGTCGTTCCCCGGCCCCGATTCGATACGGCCTTTCCCGATCTGGATCGAGTCTCTCCCGGTGGAGCCGAGGACACGGGTCCGGTCCGGTCCGAGGCCGGCTCCCGGGGCGATCAGACGATCGTTCCCGGACCCTAGGCAGACGAGGCTGCCGGACGCCCCGGTGATCGTGTCGTCGCCGGCCCCGGCATTCACCACCGTGCGCGGTGCGATCGAGATCTCGTCGTCGCCGGGTGTCCCCAGGACGGTGGCGCGGCGTCCCTCGCAGAACTGATGCTCGCCGTCGCCGCCCCGGAAGCGAGCCACCTCGAAGCGGAGCTCGCCGCCTCTGACGCCGGTCGCGGCCACGGTGACGCCGCCATCGGGATCGAGAACGGAAACTGTCTCGACGCTGCCGCGACGCCGGTCGGTGATCCGTTTCGGGAGGCTGGTGCCGATCGGAGAAGTCGAGATGGCGTTCCCGGACCAGGTCCCGTCGAGCCGGCCGTCCGTCTCAAAACGCGCGGTGACGATCAACCGCTTGCCATCCCACGCGGCGGATCCGACGAGCACGGTGCGTCCTTTGTCGTCTTGCTCGATGTCGTAGGCGAAGAGCGACCCGACATCCGCGAGCCAGAGGATGTCGCTCCGGTCGACGAGCTCGCCGCGGATCGGGGTGCCGTCAGAGTTGAATCGGTTGACCGAACGGCTCAGGACGGAGATGGTGCCGTCGGGCGAGACGAGGATACGGCCACGGTTCAGGGCGGCCACGGCATCACCGAAGTAACCCAGGCTCACCGTTCCCGTCCGGTTGAAGGAGGGATCCAACTCGCCGTTCTCCAGGAACCTCTGGAGGATGTCGTGGGCCGGATCTTCGTCCTCGTAGTAGTGGCTGGGCGTGGTACGGACCAGGATCCGATCTTCCTGGTCGAGCGCCACCGCCGAGGGACGGGGGCCTTCGTCGGTCCCGGCGTGGATCGTGAGGGCGCCGGCGTCACCGTAGGTGAGGTCCGGCTCGCCGTCGGGCAGGTACCGGTGCAGGATGACGTTGCGACAGACCCACTCGCCGCCGTCGGGATCCGGGATCTCGTCCCCTTTTACCTGGCAGGACCCCGGGAACGATGCCGCGACGATCCTGCCTTCGCTGTCGGTGCCCGGCCCGGGCGTCTCGATGATCGCATCCGCGGAGTTCCGGAAGTCGGAACGGACGTCCGGCCGCACGATGCCTTTGCTGCCGAACGATTCATCGAGGCCGCCATTGGAATCGAACCGGGCGACCGCCGGATCTGATCCGGACCGCCCGTAGGCGAGGATCCCTTCACCTTGAAGCTCGACCTTGGCCCAGAGGGACTCGGGAGTGAGGGCGATCCCGTCACCGCCCCCGAAGGTCCGGTCCCGGCGTCCGTCGGGCAGGAGCCGGAGCAGAACCCCGTTGCCGGTCAGGTCCGATCCACCCGCCACGATCAACTTGCCGTCGGGCGTGCGGATCATGTCCCGCACCACCGTGTCGTGCGGCGAATCGACGGCGATCGAGATCCGGCCCCCCTTGCCGAACCCCGGGTCGGGGTCGCCGGGCTTCGCCGCTCCGGCCTCAGTGAGCCCGGAGAGCCCGATGGCCCAGATCCAGATCGCGGCTCCGGCCAACAACGTCCTTGGCAATCCGATCAGTCGTTCCCCCGGCATCCATTCCCCCACTCAATCGACTCATTTGCGCACGCTGACCGAAAACCCGTTCGGCAAAGGGAAGTTTCGGCAAGGCTGCCGGTATTCGATTCAGGCTGCGTCCGGGTATCGGTCGGGCCGCGTCTGCTCCTCGGCCATCCCTGCCAGGTTGAGCCAGGTCGGGCTGATCAACTCGAGGCTCCGCCTGACCGCCGGGCCGACCGGTTCGAGGTTGGCCTCGAGGGAGGCGTTGAATCGCCTGGTCAGGTCTTCGGCGTCCTGGGCGTGGTCACGCTTGTCGAGGAATGACTCCAGCCAACGCTCCAGGGTGTCGGCCGCGCGGTCGCAGGCCTGGCCCAGGCTTCCTGCGGCGGAGCCGAAGTGGGACCGGAAGACCTGATCGGCGCCGGTCTGTCTCAGACGGTCGATCGAGTCCAGCGCCTGGCGGTGGGAGAAGTCCGAGGGCGGTGTCGCGGGACGCACGACGCGGCTGCCCGGAACGCGGATCCCGAGCGCGTCACCGCAGAAGAGCGAACTGGTGCGGTGGTCCAGCCAGGCGAGGTGGGCGGCGGTGTGGCCCGGGGTGGCGATCGCTTCGATGCGACGGTCGCCGAGATCGACGGTCTCGCCGTCGGCGACAACGCGGATCCGGTCACGGCTGACCGCCTCCGGTTCGCCGAAGAGGTCGACCGTCCCGTCGCCACCCATCGCCTTCATCGCCGCGACGAGCCGGGAGGGATCGGCGAGATGCTCCGCGCCGCCCTGATGGATCAGGAAGGTCGCCTCCGGGAAGCGTTCGGCGATCCGGCCGGCGCCGCCGGCTTGATCGGGGTGGATGTGGGTGATGGCGACGAAGTCGAGTCGATGGACATCGAGATCCTCCAGCGCCCGGAGCAGGTTCGACACGCTCAGGGCGGATCCGGCGTCGATCAGGACGTTGCGCCGGCCGGGCACGAAGTAGGCCGCGGACTTCTCCGACTGATCCCAGGCCATGGTGTCGATGGTCACGGGATCGGAGCCGAAGGTAAGGGGGCGGGCAACGTCTTCGGGCCGGATTTCCGCGGGCGGGGCGGCCGGCCCGGACGATCTCTGACTCGTCGTCTCTACGTTGACCGTGCCGGTATCCGACGGGGCGGCCGATTTGGTACGGCGCCCTCCGAATACCCGATCGCGAACGTGGAAACGTGAGTTCATGGTCCTGACATCTGTAACCGCAGTCCCACCCCTTTGATTCGGTCTCGGGCGGGGGTTCCCTCCGAACTGCCCCGAACGGCCCTGAAAAGCCCCGAAACGGCCCTTGAACGCGAAACGCCCGCCGATGGCGGACGTGCTCGCGTGTAATTCCGGGCTTAACGCGAAACGCCCGCCGGTTGGCGGGCGCGCTCGCTTGCTGCTTGGGGCTTTGGCCTAGATGGCCTCGACCGAAGCGGCGGCCGGACCCTTGGGGCCGTCCTCTGCTTCGTAGCTCACCTTGGCGCCTTCCGCGAGAGTGCGGAAGCCGTCAGCCTGGATGGCGCTGTGATGGACGAAGACGTCCTTCGAGCCGTCATCAGGAGTGATGAAGCCGAAGCCCTTTTCGTCGCTGAACCACTTGACTGTTCCAGTGGGCATTTTGTTGTTCCTCCACATACATGGTGCTGCAAACGCGGAGGATGCTGGTAAAGCAACGACTGCGAGCGCTACACACGACTTTGCCGGACAAAACGTCCGACCCTGACGGGGACGGTAGCAGGGATTGGCGCGGAACGGGGGCTTTGCAACAGATGCGACAACAGCCGGGCGATCATCACGGCCGGCCCTGGTGGGCCCGAAGGGCCCCTCTGGACCGTCTGCGGTCCCCGCCCACCCGTTAAATGAAAACGCCCCCGGCGAACCGGGGGCGTTTTCGGGAATCGATGTCGGTCAGCGACCGCGACGGGAACTGCCACCGCGGTGGCCTTCGCCGCCCCGGGAACCGCCCGAGGGACCGCGCGAATCCGAGTTGCTGCGGCTCTTACCGCCGGAGCCGCCGCTGCTGCGCTCGCCTCGCGGGCCGCCCTTGCCCCGTCCGGAACCGCCACGGCCTCCCTGAGAGCCTCCGCCGCCTCCCTGGAACCCGCCACGGCTGCCGCCGCTGCGTCCGCCGGGACGGCCGCCGTTGCCCTGACGGCGATTGCCGCCGCCACCGCCACCGGCAGGCACGTTCATCGGCACGCCTGAAGCTTCGAACTCCCGGCTGAGGCCGAGTGATTTGGCGATCTTCCACATGTCCCTGGCCTGGTCCGACATGACGAAACTGATGCCGACCCCGTCGTTTCCGGCGCGGCCGGTGCGTCCTACCCTGTGGACGAAGGTGTCTTCGTCTTCGGGCAGGTCGAAGTTGATTACGTGGGTCACGTCCGCGACGTCGATGCCGCGGGCGGCGACGTCGGTCGCCACCAGGGTGTCCACCTTGCCCCGCTCGAAGTCGGCGAGGGCGCGCTGACGCTGGTTCTGGGACTTGTTGCCGTGCATGGCGACCGCGTGGATCCGGGTCTGCTTGCTCAGCTTCTTGACGAGACGGTCGGCGCCGTGCTTGGTCCGGACGAACACCAGGGTCCGGCCGCGCTGCTCGCCTTCGAGCTCGCCGATCAGGGTCTCGACCTTCGCCTCGTGATTGACGTGGATGAAGCGATGCTCGATCGTGCCCTGGTTCTCCAGCGTGGGCTGATTGACCACGGTCTTGGGGTCGACCGTGTAAGCGGCGGCCTGCTTGCCGGCGGCACCTTCGAGGGTGGCCGAGAAGAAGAGGGTCTGGCGGCTCGAGTCGAGCAGGTTGACGATGCGGTCGACGGCCGGCTTGAAGCCCATGTCGAGCATCCGGTCGGCTTCGTCCAGCACGAGGTGCTTGACGTTGTCGAGGTTGAAGGCCCGGCGCTGGAGTTGATCCTCGAGCCGGCCGGGGCAGGCGACGATGATGTGCGCCCGGGCGGCCTTCTTGGCCTGGGCCTGGAGGCCGACGCCACCGTAGACGGCAGCGATGGAAAGGGCTCGGGACCGGCAGATCGCCTCCATCTCGTCGACGATCTGTGAGGCGAGCTCACGGGTCGGGGCGAGGATGAGGGCGGCGGGACGGCGATCGGAAGCTTCGATCAGGTCGACCAGCGGCACGCCGAAGGCAAGTGTCTTGCCGGATCCGGTGGGGGACTGGACCAGGACGTCATCGCCGTCGAGGACGTCCTCGATGACCTGTTGCTGGACCGGGAAGGGGGCTTCGATTCCGCGTTCGCGGAGGGCTTTGACTACAGGTTCTGACACGCCGAGATCGGCGAAGGACTGCAAAGACATGAGTTACTGCTCCTGAATTATGTGAGGGGAGGGGAGATTCGGCTACCCCGAAAACGCTCACGGCGAAGGCAGGAACAGAACCTCTCGGTGGCCGATTGGCGACCATCCGACCTGTGGGACGGTATCAGGCCGCGGTCTATAGCCTTACGGCTGCCTTATTGACTCGCGAGTCAACTACTCGCTCAGGCTTCTACTCAACTCACTCCGGAGGATCAAGAAACCTCATGTTTGTACACAAGGCAGCCGTCGTCGGCGGCGGCACCATGGGCGG
>JBEBXB010000005.1:0-21832 GCA_040391885.1 Conexibacter woesei
GAGGTCATCTAAAGAGGATCATGGAAGCAGCTACAGCTACATCCCAGCAAGCAGTACCGCCCCCGCGCCTGCGTGAGACCTACAATCAGGAGGTCCTGCCGAGCCTCATCGAGAAGTTCGGCTACACGACCCCGATGCAGGCTCCGCGGCTGCAGAAGATCACGCTGAACATGGGCCTCGGTTCGTCGGTCGACAGCAAGGCCCGCGAGAAGGCGATCGGCGAACTTGCGCTGATCTCCGGACAGCACCCGAACACTCGTATCGCGAAGAAGTCGATCGCCTCGTTCAAGCTCCGTGAGGGCATGGCCGTAGGTGCCGCGGTGACGCTGCGAGGAGCCCGCATGTGGGAATTCCTCGATCGTCTCTGCTCGATCGCCATTCCGCGCATCCGGGACTTCCGTGGCCTCAAGGCAACCTCCTTCGACGGCCGTGGCAACTACTCCATGGGTGTCAAGGAACAGCTGATGTTCCCCGAGATCGATTACGACTCGGTTGACGAGGTCCGTGGCCTCGACATCACGATCACAACTACTGCCGCGTCTGACGCCGAGGCTTTCGAGCTGCTGCTCGGCCTGGGCATGCCCTTCTCGAAGGAGGGCCGTCCCGTTGCCGAGGGCGCCGAAGCCAACGACCAAGAGAAGCAGGAGGACTAGGGCCGATGGCCAAGACGTCCCAGAAGGTGCGCCAGCAGCGCACCGCCAAGTTCAAGACCCGCGAATACAACCGGTGCCGCCGGTGTGGACGCCCGCGTGCCTACTACCGGAAGTTCGGCATCTGCCGGATCTGCCTCCGGGAGGCCGCGCACGAGGGTTACATCCCCGGTATGACCAAGTCGAGTTGGTAGATCATGCTTACTGATCCCGTAGCTGACTATCTGACCCGCATCCGCAACGGCCTGAGCTCCGGTCTCGCCTCGATCGAGGTACCGAGCTCGAAGCTGAAGGTGGAGATCTCCCGGATCCTGACCGAGCAGGGCTACATCGCCGGCTTCGAGAAGGGCCCGGCCGAGGTCGGGGAGAAGATCAAGGTCACGCTCAAGTACACCAAGGACCACCAGCCGGTTATCACCGGCCTCGAACGCGTCTCGCGCCCCGGCCGCCGGCGGTATGTCCGCAACGGCCAGGTGCCCCGTGTCCACGGTGGTACCGGCACCGCGATCATCACCACATCACACGGTGTGATGACCGGCCACGACGCCAAGAAGGAAGGCGTCGGCGGCGAGGTCGTCGCGTACGTCTGGTGATAAGGAAACCATGAGTCGAATTGGAAAAAAGCCGATCGAGGTCCCCAGCGGGGTCGAGATCGACATCAAGCCCGGCCTGATCAAGGTCAAGGGCCCCAAGGGCGAGCTCGTCCAGGAAGTTTCGCCGGACATGACGGTCAAGGTGGACGATGGTGAAGTCACCGTCGAACGCCCGACCAACCGGCCGAACCATCGGGCGCTGCATGGTCTGACCCGAAGTCTCGTCGCCAACATGATCGTCGGCGTCACCGACGGCTACCAGAAGGTCCTGAGCATCCAGGGAGTCGGCTACCGTGCCGCCGCCAAGGGCAAGGACCTCGAGCTGGCACTCGGTTACTCGCATCCGGTCTCGATCGAATGCCCCGAGGGCATCGAGTTCGAGCTGCCGCAGCCGACCGAGATCATCGTCAGGGGCATCGACAAGCAGAAGGTCGGCCAGATCGCGGCCAACATCCGTGAGAGCCGTCCGCCGGAGCCGTACAAGGGCAAGGGCATTCGTTACAAGGACGAGCGCGTCCTCAGGAAGGTCGGTAAGCGCGTATGACCGTCATCACCAATCGTCAGCGCCGTCAGCGTCGGCGTTACCGGGTCCGGGCGAAGGTGTCCGGCACGGCCGAGCGGCCCCGCCTCTCGGTCTACCGGTCGAACCGCGGAATTTTTGCTCAGCTCATCGACGACGTCGATGGTCGGACAGTGGCTGCGGCCAACTGGACCGAAGCGGAACTCCGCGAGCTGGGTCGCACCGAACAGGCGAAGAAAGCCGGCGAACTGCTGGCCGAACGTGCAAAGAAGGCAGGCGTCGAACGTTGTGTGTTCGACCGAAGCGGTTACCGCTACCACGGCAGGGTCAAGGCCCTCGCCGAAGGTGCGAGAGAGGGTGGGCTGGAGTTCTGATGCTCGCGCATCATTTGGACTTCGCTACGGTGAGCAGCTGATATGAAGGGAATGGATACAGCCCGCGTCGAGATGGTCAGCCCCAAGGGGCTCGACCTGCAGGAACGTGTGATCGAGATCAACCGTGTGGCCAAAGTGGTCAAGGGCGGTCGTCGGTTCTCGTTCACAGCCCTCGTCGCTGTAGGAGATGAAGAGTCGGTAGTTGGAATCGGTTACGGAAAGGCCCGGGAAGTCCCGCTGGCCATTCAGAAAGCCGTCGAAAACGCCCGTAAAAACTTGGTTCGTATTCCGAAGTACAACGATACGATCACCCATAAGATCATCGGTCGGTTCGGAGCGGGGCACGTCGTGCTGCGCCCGGCAAGCCCCGGTACCGGCGTCATCGCCGGTGGTGGCGTGCGTGCCGTGCTCGAGTTGGGCGGGGTGCGCGACATCCTGACCAAGAGCATCGGAACCCAGAACCCGATCAACCTGGTCAAGGCGACCATGGACGGCATCGTCCGTCTGCGCCGGCCGGAGGAAGTCGCGGAACTGCGTGGCCTGACCGTCAGCGAAGTGCTGGGGATCGACCACAGCGTCGATGCCGAGGCCACCGAAGGCGGAGCCGAGGACGAGGCCAGCACGGCCGCCGTCGAATCCGCTGCTGACGCCGCTGCTGCGACCACGGAGGCTCCGGCCGAAGAGGCTGCCGCCCCGACCGAAGAGGCTGCCGCTGAGGAAGCTGTCGCCGAGACCCCGGCCGATGTGGCCGCGGTCGAAGCCAAGGCCGAGGCCGACGTAGCCGCCGAGGAGACCCCGGTCGTCAACGAGCCCTCCGAGCCGTCCGCTTCCGAGGTGGAGGCCGAGGTCGCTGCCGAGGAGAAGCTGGGCGAGGAAGCCACTGCCGAGGCCGAAGAGGTTCAGGTCGAGGCAGAGGATGCCGCCGCCGAAGCCGAAGCGAAGCCGGAGGAGTCCTGATGGCGAAGCTCTCCATCACCCAGACCCGGTCTGAGATCCACACCAACCCGAGTCAGCGAGGGACGCTCAATGCCCTCGGGCTCGGCAAGCGCGGCCGTACCGTCGAGCGTGAGGACACCCCTCAGCTCCAGGGTCAGATCCGCGTCGTTGAACACCTTGTAAAGGTCGAGGAGGCCTGAAGTGCCTGAAAAGCAGGAAAGTCGCGCCGACGAGATCGGCCTTCACAATCTGAGCCCGAAGCCCGGTTCACGTCGTCCGCGCAAGCGGATCGGTCGTGGCCAGGGTTCCGGCACCGGCAAGACATCAGGCCGCGGTCACGGCGGTCAGGGCCAGCGCTCGGGCAACAAGCGCAAGGTCAACCTCGAAGGCGGCCAGACGCCGATTCACATGCGGATGCGCAAGCTGCGCGGCCCGCACATGAAGAAGTCGATGCCGTTCGAGAACTTCCGTACCTACACGCAGCCGGTCAACCTCTCTGATCTCGAAGAACGTTTCGAGGCCGGTGGGGAGGTCACTCCGGAATCCCTGAAGTCGGTTGGCCTCGCCACCCGTCGCCACCCGGTGAAGGTTCTCGGCAACGGTGAGATCACCAAGGCTCTGACCGTCAAGGCACACGGCTTCTCGGCTTCGGCCAAGGAGAAGATCGAAGCTGCCGGCGGAAGCTGCGAGCTGATCGAGGCCTGATGCTCGCAACCGTCGCGAAGGCATTTGCAGTACCGGAGATTCGCAAGAAGCTCCTGTTCGTCTGCGCCATGCTGGCCCTGTACCGGCTCGGCGCCTACATCCCCTCCCCGGGGATCGATGTCCAGGCCGTCAAGGAGCTGGAAAGCCAGCTCACCGGCTCGGACATCCTCGGGTTCCTGAACCTGTTCTCGGGAGGCAGCCTTTCGCGACTGTCGCTCTTCGCGCTGGGGATCATGCCGTACATCACGGCATCGATCATCCTGCAGCTGCTCACCGTCGTCGTCCCCTCTCTGGAGCGTCTCCAGAAGGAGGGCGAGGTCGGGCAGCAGAAGATCACGCAGTACACGCGTTACCTGACCGTCGGCCTGGCTGCGATGCAGTCATTCGCCTACGTCTTCCTCTTCAACTCGATGTCGACCGGCACGACCAGCGTCGTCAAGGCGATGAACGTCCCGAACGTCCTGTTGATCGTGATCTGCCTCACCGCCGGAACGACGTTGCTGATGTGGCTCGGCGAGCTCATCACCCAGCGCGGAATCGGCAACGGCATCTCGCTGCTGATCTTCGCCTCGATCGTCTCCGGTGTGCTTCCGGGCATCCAGACCTGGTGGACCAACCCCGACCAGGTGTTCAAGGTCCTGCTGCCGTTCATCATCCTCGCGGTGGTGGTCGCGATCGTCTTCATCCAGGAAGGTCAACGTCGGATCCCGGTCCAGTACGCGAAGCGTGTGGTCGGCCGGAAGATGACTCAGGGCGGCTCGACCTACCTGCCGCTCCGGGTCAACATGGCCGGCGTCATCCCGGTCATCTTCGCCGCGTCGATCATGGCGATGCCGCCGACGGTCGCGCAGCTGATCAACACCCCGACCTCAGCCGACATCGCTGCCTTCCTCTCGCCCGACGGTTGGGCGTATCTGGTCGGCGAGGCGTTCTTCATCATCGTGTTCACCTACTTCTACACCGCGGTTACGTTCAACCCGGTCGATCAGGCGGACAACCTGAAGAAGTACGGCGGGTTCATCCCGGGCGTCCGTCCGGGCCGCCCGACGGCCGAGTACCTCGACCGGGTGCTGTCGCGCCTGACCTTCCCGGGCGCGGTGTACCTCGCCCTGGTGGCGGTCCTGCCGACGCTCCTCTTCAACAACATCGGTGGAGGGTTCTTCTTCGGTGGTGTCTCGGTGCTGATCGTCGTCGGTGTCGCCCTGGACACGGTCAAGCAGCTCGAAGCGCAGCTGATGATGCGCAACTACGAGGGCTTCCTCAAGTAGGGGATCGGCCATGTCCGACCTCAATCTCATATTGCTGGGCCCGCCCGGCAGCGGCAAGGGGACCCAGGGCGAACGGCTCCAGGAAGACCTGGAGCTGCCCTACTACGCCACCGGCGACATCCTTCGCGCGGCGGTCAAAGAGGGCACCGAGGTCGGCCTGGCCGCCAAGGAGTTCATGGACCGTGGCGACCTCGTCCCTGACGAGGTCATCATCGGCGTCATCGCCGAGCGGCTCGAGGCGGGTGAGGCGCAGAAGGGATTCATCCTCGACGGCTTCCCCCGCACGGTCCCGCAGGCGGAGGCACTGGACGCCAAGCTGGTCGAACTCGGCCGGCAACTCACCGCGGTCATCCAGATCGACGTCGCGGACGAGGCGATCATCCACCGTCTGGGCGGCCGGCGCGTCTGCAGCGAGAAGGGCCACGTCTACCACGTGGACTTCAACCCGCCCGCCAAAGAGGGGGTCTGCGACATCGACGGCTCCGAGCTCTTCGTGCGTGACGACGACAAGCCCGACGTGATCCGGCATCGGCTCGGCCAGTACCACGAGAAGACTTCGCCGCTGGTCGACTACTACCGCAAGCAGGGCCTGCTCAACCGGGTCGACGGCTCGGCGGATCCCGACGAGGTCGGCGAGTCCATCCGCACCCTGGTTTCGACCCTCAGTCTCGAAGAGGGTCCGTGACACTCTCCTCGCTTTACCGATGATCACCCGTAAGACGGACGATCAGATAGAGAAGATGGCCGCGGCGGGGATGGTCCACGCCCGGTGCATGCAGATGCTGACGACCAAGGTCCGTCCGGGCGTCACCACGGCCGAGCTGGACGAAGCCGCCGAGAAGTTCATCCGCTCCCAGGGCGGCATCCCGACGTTCAAAGGATTCCGCGGCTTCCCCGGGTCGATCTGCGCGTCGCCCAACTCGATGGTCGTCCACGGCATCCCGGGCCCCTACAAGCTCGAGAAGGGCGACATCCTCTCCGTCGACATCGGCGTGACGCTCGACGGCTGGGTCGCCGACGGCGCCTCCACGATCCCGGTCGGCACGATCGACGAAACCACCCAGCGGCTGCTGACGGTGACCAAGGAATCGCTAGACCTGGCCGCGGCACAGATGGTGCCCGGCAATCGGGTGGGGGACATCGGCCACGCTGTCCAGTCCCACGTCGAGGCCGCCGGGTTCTCGATCATCCGCACCCTGGTCGGCCACGGGGTCGGGCAGGACATGCACGAACCCCCCCAGATCCCGAACTACGGGACCCCGGGGCGCGGCCCCGAGATCGAGGAAGGCATGGTCTTCGCGATCGAACCGATGGTCAACGTCGGTGCCGCCGACGTCTACATGGACGACGACGGATGGTCGGTCTACTCCGAGGACGGCTCGATGGCCGCCCACTTCGAGTACACCGTCGCCGCAACCGCCGACGGCCCCCGCATACTTACTCCCTGGGACCAAGCATGATCAGGTCCCACACCGGTTCCATTCCAGGCCCCCGGGTCCGTTGCGGGCAGGGCAGGCGTCAGCCTGCTATTGTTCGCTCTCGGCCAAATTGGCCGTTTTTTCACGCCTGCAGCCCGTCTACTGGGGCCAGCGGGAGATCTCTTTCCAAAGGAACTGAAGGACGATGAAAGTCCGAACCTCGGTAAAGCCGATGTGTGAGAAGTGCAAGATTATTCGCCGGCGCCGCCGCGTTCTGGTGATCTGTGAGAACCCGCGACACAAGCAGAGGCAGGGCTAATTAGATGGCGCGTATCGCCGGGGTCAACATCCCCCTGAACAAGCGGGCCGAGATCGGCCTGACCTACATCTTCGGTATCGGTCAGTCGACCGCCCAGAACCTGCTCGATCAGGTCGGGATCGATCGGGACACCCAGGTCAAGGACCTGACCGAAGACGAAGTGATCAAGCTGCGTGACGCCGTCGAGAACATCGACGTCGAGGGCGACCTCCGGCGTGAACGTTCCCAGAACGTCAAGCGGCTCATGGAGATCGGCGCCTACCGCGGCCTCCGTCACCGGCGCGGCCTTCCGGTCCGTGGCCAGCGGACCAAGACCAACGCCCGCGGCCGCAAGGGCCCGCGGCGCATGAGCGTTGCCGGCAAGAAGAAGCCGGCCAAGTGAGGAATCAGAACTAGTCATGGCTGCGAAGAAACCCGTCAAGTCCCGTACCCGCCGTCGCGTCCGCAAGAACGTCGCGGTCGGCCAGGCACACATCAAGACCTCTTTCAACAACACGATCGTCACCCTGACCGATCCCGAGGGCAACGTCATCGCCTGGGAGTCCGCCGGCAGCGCCGGGTTCAAGGGCTCGCGCAAGTCGACCCCGTTCGCCGCCCAGGTGACCGCCGACGCGGCCGCCAAGAAGGGCATGGAGCACGGCCTGCAGAAGGTCGAAGTCTTCGCCAAGGGCGCCGGCTCGGGCAAGGACACCGCGGTCCGCTCGCTGCAGGCCGCCGGCCTCGAGGTGACCAGCGTCAAGGACGTGACGCCGCAGGCCCACAACGGCTGCCGTCCGCGTAAGCGCCGTCGCGTCTGATCCGCCGAGCCTCCGCCCCTCCGAACACAAGGATCCAATGAGCACTGATTTCCAGGTACCGACCATCTCCTCCGAGCAGGTTGACGAGAACAAGGGCGTCTTCACGATCGAACCCCTCGACAAGGGCTTCGGCTACACGTTCGGCTCGAGCCTGCGTCGGGTCCTGCTGAGCTCGCTCTCCGGCGCCGCCATCACCAGCGTCCGGATCGAGGGCGTCTCGCATGAGTTCTCGAACATCGCCGGCGTCAAGGAAGACGTCACCGACATCATCCTCAACCTGAAGGAACTCGTCGTGCGCATGCACACCGAGTCCGACGCGGTCGAGGCGCCGATCGTCGTGACCGGCCCCGGTGACGTCACCGCCGCCGACATCGACCTTCCGGCCGGGGTCGAGATCCTCAACCCCGAAGCGCCGATCGCGACCCTCGAGAAGAAGACCCGCCTCGAGATGTACGTCACCATCGGCCGCGGCCGCGGTTACCGCCCCGCCGAGGAGAACAAGGACGACGACCAGCCGATCGGCGTCATCCCGATCGACTCGATCTTCTCGCCGATCCGCCGCGCTTCTTACACGGTCGAAACCGCCCGTGTCGGCCAGCGCACCGACTTCGACAAGCTCACGCTCCAGCTGGAGACAGACGGCTCGATCGAGCCCAACACTGCTCTGCGTGAAGCTTCCGAGATCCTGATCAAGAGCCTGGCGATCTTCTCCGACCCGGACCGGGTCGAGGAGCTCACCGCCCGCGAGCCGGTCGTGGTCGAGAGCGAGTCCGCCTCGTCTGCCGTCGCCTCGAGCCCCGACAACGACATCCTGATCGACGAGCTGGAGCTCTCGGTCCGGTCGTTCAACTGCCTCAAGCGGGCCGGCATCGAGACCATCGGCGAGCTGCTGCTCAAGTCCGAGTCCGAGCTCGGCGCGATCCCGAACTTCGGCCAGAAGTCGATCGAGGAAGTCATCGAGAACCTGCAGAGCCGCGGCTACGAGCTGCGCCAGGACTGACCCGAGGAGAGTCATGCGCCACGCCAAGAAGAGAAACAAGCTGGGTCGGGATTCCGCCCACCGCAAGTCGCTCCTGAGCAACCTCTCGAAGGAAGTGATCGAGCACGAGCGGATCAAGACCAGCCAGGCCAAGGCCAAGGCGGCCAAGCCGGAGATCGAGAAGCTGATCACCCTCGCCAAGCGAGGCGACCTCCACGCCCGCCGGCAGGCCCTCGCGGTTCTGCGGCAGGACAAGTTCGCGGTCCACAAGCTGTTCGACGAGATCGCGCCGCGTTACGCCGAGCGCCCGGGTGGATACACCCGGATCATCAAGATCGGTCCGCGTCAGTCGGACTCGACCGAGATGGTCTTCCTCGAGCTGGTCTAGCTCGAATCGAGATTCAGGGAAAGGCCACCCCCGGGTGGCCTTTTTCTTTGCATCGCCGGTTTGGACGCGGTCCCATCTGGTACCGTGGCCGGGCTGATACAGAGCTCAGGGTGGGATTTTGAATTATTTCTCAGGGGCCCCGCGGACCGGATGAGTCCGGCACGAGGGGTAGACACCGCGACGGTTCTGAAAGCGTTCGGTGTCGCTGCCGTGCTTTGGGCTGCGCTGATGGCGTGGGGGCCGGGTGCTCTCCCGGGGCTGGGCGGTCCCGCGACGGCCGATGCCGCCTTCACCGTGTGGGGAGGCGCCAGCAACTCCCTGGCCTCGCCGTCCGGCGTCGCCACGGACTCCTCGGGCAACGTCTACGTGGCCGACACGGCCAACGACCGGATCCGCAAGTTCGACGCCCTCGGCAACCCGCTGGCGAGTTGGGGATCGACCGGCACGGGGAATCTCCAGTTCCGTTCCCCGGAAGGCGTCGCCGTCGACTCCAGCGGCACGATCTACGTCGCGGACACCGGCAACGACCGGATTCAGCGCCTGCTGAGCGACGGCAGGTTCGACACCGAGTGGGGGAGCCACGGCAGCTCCCTCGGCAAGTTCGACGAGCCCGTCGCCATCGTCGCGGACGGCAACGATCGGATCTGGGTCGCCGACCGGGAGAACGACCGAGTAGCGCGATTCAATTCCTGGGGATCCCTCGAATGCGTGATCAGCGGCGAGGGCGAAGGGGAGGGCGGAAGCGCCTGCGGCGGCGCGGACGGCGGGCCCGGCGTGGGTTCCTTCGCCAGGCCGAACGGCGTCGCGGTTCGCGGCAGCCGGGTCTTCATCACGGACGCCGACACCGACCGGGTGATCCGGTACGGAATCGACGGAGGCTTCGAGACAGTTTGGGGCGGGACCGGGAGCAGTGGCGGCGAATTCACCGGACCGGCCGGAGTCACGATCGACTCGGCCGGTTCGGTGTACGTCGTCGATTCGGGCGGTGCCCGGATCCAGAAGTTCAATCAGGCGGGTCTGCTCGCGGGTGTCTGGGGCAGCCCCGGATCCGGCGACAATCAACTTTCGGGGCCGCGCGGGATCGCGGTCAGCGGCGGCACGGTCTACGTCGCGGATACCGGCAACGACCGGATGCGGCGTTTCACTTCGGGAGGGACCCTGCTCGGCGGCTGGACCGGCGGGACGGCCGGCGCTTTGGAGCTGGACCGGCCCCGCGGGATCGCCGTCAAACCCGACGGCAAGGTGTTCGTGGTCGATTCCGGGAACAACCAGGTCCGGCAACTGAGCTCGAGCGGCGCGCTGCTGGACAGCTGGGGCGGGCCGGGATCGACCCCCGGTCGATTCAACGATCCGGGCGGCATCGCCCTTGACGACTCGGGCAACATCCTCGTGGCCGACAGCGGCAACGATCGGATCCAGAGCTTCAACCTCGGCGGCGGCTTCCTCACCGACTGGGGTACGGCCGGCGTCGGCCCGGGGCAGTTCGACGATCCGCGGGCGGTGGCCTCGGCGAAGGACGGATCGGTTTACGTCGCCGACACGGCCAACTCGCGGATCCAGCGCTTCGACGATTCCGGTGGTTTCTTCCTCAGCTGGGGCAACCCCGGTTCCGGGAACGGTCAGTTCGCCCTGCCGGAGGGAGTGACCACGGACTCGGCGGGGAACGTGATCGTCGCCGACACCTTCAACTACCGGATCCAGAAGTTCTCCCCCGACGGGACCTTCATCGCCAAGTGGGGAACCAACGGCACCGGGCAGGGCAAGTTCATGCTGCCGTCCGGTGTCGCCACCGACGCAGCCGGCAACATCTTCGTCGCCGACCGTGGCGCCGACCGGATCCAGAAGTTCGGGCCGGCCGGGCAGTTCCTCGCGTCCTGGGGTTCGACCGGCACCGTCGCCGGCAAGTTCAGGGCGCCCACCGGGGTCGCCACCGGACCCGGCTCGAAGGTGTACGTCACGGACACCGGCAACCATCGAATCCAGGTCTTCCCCGGCAACACGGCCAGCGATCCGGACCCTGATCCGGGCCCTGATCCGGATCCCGACCCGGACCCGGGTGACGGCGGCCCGAGCGGCCCGGTCATCAACCCGCCCAAGAAGGGCAACAAGGGCAAAGGCAACAAGGGCAAAGGGAAGAACGGCAAGGGGAAGGGCAACAACGGCAAGAAGGGCAGCAAGCGCCAGGCGGTGATCAAGCCCGTCCGGGTATGGAAGGAGGGAGGCGGCAAGACCCTCAAGGCCGGTTCGACCGTCAACATCAAGGTCTCGGTCAAGAACAGCGGCAAGCTGCGGGCCAACAACGTGCGGGTCTGGCTGGGCAAGGCCAAGGCCGGCAAAGGGTCCAAGGCCAAGGTCAAGATCAAACGCAGCTTCCCGATCCGCACCATCCTGCCGGGCTGGACGGTCACCGGAACCGTCACCGTCCAGGTGGGGCGCAAGGCCCGCGGCAAGGTCGAACTCAACGCCCAGGCATGGGGCACGACCGGCCGGCGCGTCTTCCACATCCGCAAGTAGGGACATTCAGCGACAATTCCGGCGTGAGTCGGTTTCGACTGGACATCGAGTACGACGGAACCTCCTTTCGCGGCTGGGCGAAGCAGGACGGGGTGGAGACCGTCCAGGAGCATCTGGAGCGGGCGCTCGAGGTGGCGCTGCGCCATGACGGGCCGGTCGATCTGGTCGTGGCGGGTCGCACCGACGCCGGGGTCCACGCGGTGGGTCAGGTCGCCTCCTTCGAGTTCGACGGGCCGCTCCCGGACGGGATCGTCCGGAGCCTCAACGGACTCACCCCTCGGGGGGTCGCCGTCCGTGCGGTGACCGAAGCCGGGGAGGCCTTCGACGCCCGCCGCGACGCTCTCGCCCGCACCTACTGTTACCGGATCCTCACCCGCCGCCCCGACAGCCCGTTCGCGGCCGACCGCGCCTGGTGGATCACCCGCGAAGTCGATCGCTCCCTCCTGGAGGCCTGCGCCGAAGCGATCACCGGAACCCACGATTTCACCGCTTTCACACCGACCGAGACCTACCACACGCGGTTCGAGCGAAACATCCACTCCGCCCGCTGGCTCGACGAAGAGGGGCTGGTCGATCCGGCCACCGGAATCCGGGCGGATCCCGACACCCTCCAGTTCTGGATCACCGGGGACTCCTTCATGCGCAACATGGTGCGGATCGTCGTCGGGACGATGATCGAGGTCGCCGACGGATCACGGTCATTCGAGAACTTCCAGACTCTGCTCCGCGGGGCCGAGAGGCCCGAAGCCGGGGTGACCGCACCGCCGCAGGGCCTCTACTTCATGCGGGTCGACTACCCGGTTACCTATCCTTGAACACGTGCGGATCCTCCTGACCAATGATGACGGAATCGGCGCCCAGGGCCTCCAGGCCCTGCGGCGCGAACTGCGGCAGATCGAGGGGGTGACGCTCGACGTGATCGCTCCGGACTCGAACCGAAGCGCTTCGGCACGCAGCATCACCACCCGCTCGCCACTCTCGGTCGAGGAGCTGCGGTTCGAAGATGGCGATCTCGGCCACGCCACGGACGGGACCCCGGTCGACTGCGTGCGGTTCGCCGACGTCGGCCTGGTCGGCGGGAAACCCGATCTGATCGTCTCCGGCATCAACCACGGCCTCAACCTCGGCGACGACGTCACCTACTCCGGCACGGTCGCCGCGGCCCTGGAAGGGGTCCTTCTCGGCCTGCCGGCGATCGCCGTGTCGCAGCAGTCCTCCGAGCGGGAGATGGGCTACATGCCGCAGCGTCACTATGACTTCTCGATCTCCGCCCGGATCACGGCCGAGACGGTGCGTGAGCTGATGCGGAACCCGGCAGGGGAAGGCACCCTGATCAACATCAACGTGCCCGGCGTCGACCCGGAGGGCATCGACGTGACCCGGTTGGGCAAGCGGCTGTACCGCGACGAGCTGAAGAAGGTCGAACGCGACGTAGACGACGGCCGCACCAGCTACCGGATCTACGGCTACGAGCCGGGGATGGACGACGAACCGGGCACCGACATCGGAGCGATCGCTCGCGGCCGCGTCTCGCTGACCCCGCTGCGCCTCGACTGGACCGACCACGGTGGGCTCGACGGGCTGCGCGGACGGGATCTCGACCGGCTCCTGGAGGCGGCCCGCGGATGAGCCCGGTCGACCGGATCTCCGAGCTGCGGGAGCAGCTCAACCGGCACATCTATCTCTACCACGAGAAGGATGACCCGGAGATATCGGACGAGGAGTACGACAACCTCTACGCCGAGCTGCAGCGCCTCGAAGCCGCCCACCCGGAGCTGATCTCCGGCGACTCCCCGACCCAGCGCGTCGGGGCGCCGCCGGCGAGCGGCTTCGCTCCGGTCGAGCACACCGTGCCGATGCTCTCGCTGGCCAACGCCCGCACCGCCGAGGAGCTGACTGCGTGGGAGGGTCGGCTGCGCAATCACCTCGCCCGCCGTGATGTCGACCCGGGGCGACTCTCCTTCGTCACGGAACCCAAGATCGACGGCCTGGCGATCTCGCTCACCTACGAGGAAGGCCGGCTGAAGGTCGCGGCGACGCGTGGCGACGGCCGGGTCGGTGAGGACGTCACCCGCAACATCGAGACGATCGAGGACCTTCCCAAGCGGATCGAGGACGCCCCGTCCCTGATCGAGGTACGCGGCGAGGTCTACCTGCCGCTGGCCGACTTCGCCGCCCTGAATCAGCGCCGGGTCGACGAGGGCCTGCCCGCCTTCGCCAACCCGCGCAACTCGGCGGCAGGATCGATCCGTCAGAACGATCCGAAGATGGCAGCCGAGCGGCCGCTGGCGGTCTGGGCCTACGGGATCGGCGCCAGCGACGGCTTCTCCGCCGAGACTCACTCCGGCGAGATCGAGTGGCTCTCCGACCACGGCTTCCACACCAACCCGCATATCGCCGTCCACGAAACCATCGAGTCGGTCCTGGAGCGGTGCCAGTGGTGGCTGGACGAGCGCGAGAAACTCGACTTCGAGATCGACGGCGTGGTGATCAAGGTCGATCGCATCGATCTCTGGAAAGAGCTCGGTTCGGCCGGCCGGGAGCCCCGCTGGGCAATCGCGTGGAAGTTCCCTCCCACGACCGCTACGACCCGGCTGAGGGAGATCGAATGGAACGTGGGCCGCACCGGTCATCTCGTCCCCTGGGCGCTCCTGGAGCCTGTGAGGGTGGGTGGGGTGACCGTCTCCACCGCGACTCTCCACAACGAAGAGGATCTAGCTCGCAAGGACGTCCGCGCCGGCGACGAGGTGGTGGTGCTCCGGGCCGGCGACGTCATCCCACAGGTCATCTCGGCCCTGCCCCAGAAGCGTCCCGAAGGGGCCGTGCGGCCCGTGCCTCCGGAGCGGTGCCCGGCTTGCGACACCCCGATCGTGAAGCCGGAGGGCTCCGCCTTCTCGATCTGCCCGAACCGGGCTGGATGTCCCGGGCAGATCTTCCAGCACATCAAGCATTTCGTCTCCCGTGGAGCGATGGACATCGAAGGGATCGGCGAGAAGCAGGTCCAGCGCTTCCTCGACGAGGACCTGATCCGCGACGTGGCCGATCTGTACGCCCTCCGCACCGAGCAGCTGACGGCGCTCGACCGCATGGGGGAGACCTCCTCCGGCAACCTGGTCGGCGAGATCGACCGCTCCCGGGAGGTGCCATTCCCAAGGGTCCTGTTCGCACTCGGGCTGCCGGGCGTCGGCCCGGTCACCGCGGCCGCGCTGGCCGACGAGTTCGGGACGATCGACGCTCTCCGGGACGCCGATCCCGAGCGGATCGAGCAGACGGAAGGGGTCGGCCCGATCATGGCGCGCCAGATCGCGGAAGCGCTCGCGGAGGACCGCACCTGGGAGATGGTCACCCGCCTACGGGAGGCCGGTCTCCGGTTCGAGCTCGACGAGGCCGAACGGCGTCCCGAGGGGGGGCCGCTCGAAGGCAAGACGGTCGTCCTCACCGGCACCCTGCCCGACCTCACCCGCGACGAGGCCGGCGCGATGGTGAAGCGAGCCGGGGGCAAGGTCACCGGCTCTGTCTCGAAGAAGACCGACTACGTGGTGGCCGGCGAGTCCGCCGGCTCAAAGCTCGCCAAGGCCGAAAAGCTCGGCGTCACCGTCCTCGACCGAGAGGGCCTCGACCGCATCCTCGCCGGGGAATCAATCGGGCTCGACGAGTAGCCGTAGCCTGCGGGCCGTTGCTCGGCCGGTCGGCGGGGCCGGGGTGGTGGGTACCCCCGGGTTGGCTGTCCGCTTCGCTACCAGCGAACCACCCGGGCGCACCCACCACCCCGTCCCATCCCCAACCACCAGCGTCAAAGACGGGCGATGAGGGCGGCGATCTTGTCCTGGGCGGCGCGGGCCGAGTAGGAGTCGCGGACCCCGTTCATCAGGATCGAGAAGGCGTAGCGGCGTCCCGACGCGTTGAAGCAGTAGCCCGAGAGGGCGCTGACCCCGGTCAGGGTCCCCGTCTTCGCGTGGCACCGTCCCTCCGCGGCCGATCCCCGCATCCTGCTGGCCAGGGTGCCGTCGCGCCCGGCGACCGGCAGGGAGTCGACGAATGCCTGTCCCCAGGGCCTCTTGTGGCTCCGCATCAGCAGCCGGACGACGCCCTTGGCGTTCGAGCGGTTGGAGATCGTGAGGCCGGAGCCGTCGACCGGATTCACCTTGACCGACTGCGACTTCGCGTATCGCTTGACGACCTTCGCGCCCCCGGCCGTGGTCCCGTTCTTGAGGACTGCGGCACCGATGTTCTTGAGCGTCATCTCGGCGAAGAAGTTGTTCGAGTGGAGGTTCGTCACCCGGGACATCCAGGTCATGTCCGGCGCTACCTGGCGCGCGATCAGCTGCTTGCGGGCGGCCGCGGGAGTCTTCGCCATGCCGATCTCCGCCTTCACCTCGATCCCACGGGACCGCATCGCCCGGGCGAGGGTCTTGGTGGCCAGCTTCGCCGGGTCGGAGCTGAACTTGCTGAGCGACGGGCTGGTGAAGCCCGCGTTGAACGAAAGTCCGGAGAGCGGCCCGATCCAGGGGCTGGTCGCGTAGCCGGAGTCGGCCACGCCCCGGACCCGGTCGAAGACCTTGTCGTCGCCGTACAGGCGCCCGGTCACCTTGCGGATCCCGGCCCGCTTCGCCTTGGCGGCGATCTTCTCGATCGGGGATCCCGCCCCGGCCAGATAGGTGGAGAGGAACTTGCCGGTCCCGAGGGAGGGGTCGCCACCGCCGCGAAGGTAGAGGTTCCCGTGGAGAGTGCCGTTGCCATCGATCCTGCCGTCCGCGTACAGACGGGTGCGGAGGCGATGATCGGCCCCGAGGCGGGCCAGCGCCGTCGTCGTAGTGAAGATCTTCGTGTTCGAGGCCAGGGAGCGCATCGTGGCGGCATGGAGGTTGCAGACCAGCTTGCCGGACTTCAGGTTGCGCACCTGGAGGCCCACCCTCGAATTGCCTCGCCCGGCGAGCCGGCGCATCCGTGGGCAGACGGAGCTGGCACTGACAGAAGCGGAACCCGAGGCGAACTCCGACCCGTTCATGATCGGGGTCACCCAGGATCGGTCCGGGTTGGGGGCGGGCCTGGGCGGTGCGGCGTCGGCGATGTGTGCCGGGATCGCGAGCAGCAGGACGGGCAGGGCGAGCAGCAGCGCCGGACGCCGGAGGTGAAGCGGGATTCGAATTGCCATCGGTAGTTGCAACAAGGTCAGGCGTGAAGGTAGCGGCCGGAGAGGAATAATTCGACATTCGGGTTGATCGGCCTGCCGTGCTGACATAATCGCCGCGATGGGGAAAGTCGTGAACATCGATGAGTCGCCGAAGCGACGGAAGGCCAAGGCCAAGGGGGAACCGACCCCGAAGCGACGTCCCGTGTCGCGGGCCGGATCGGAATCCGGAGGCGCTCCGGAGCGCTCCAAGTCGGCATTGGTGCTGGGTGGAGGCGGTTTCACCGGGGGCGTGTACGAGATCGGGGCCCTGCGGGCGCTCGACCTGCTGGCGGTGAACCACACCGTCAACGATTTCGACATGTACGTGGGCACCAGCGCCGGCTCGTTCATCGCCAGCATGCTGGCAGCCGGCCTGACCCCGGAAGAGATGATGCGGGCCCTCACCGACGACGGTGGCGCGATCGACTCGATCAAGCAGGACACGATGCTGCGCCCGAGCTTCGGCGATTACGCCCGCAGCGTGGTCGGCCTCCCGTTCCACGTCGCCGGCATGGTTCGCAAGTTCCTGCCTCGCCTCAACGAGATCTCGGTGATCGACATCGGCTACGGCCTCGCCGAGAGCCTGCCGACGGGGATGTACTCCAACGCCGGGATCGCCAAGTACGTGCGGGAGGTGCTCGCCACCCAGGGCGTGATCGACTCCTTCGACGCCCTGCAGCGGGACCTCTACCTGACCGCGACCGATCTCGACAACGGGGACCGGGTAGTGCTCGGTGACAGCAACGGGGACTGGCCCGACATCCCGATCTCGACGGCGGTCCAGGCGTCCACGGCCCTGCCGTTGGTCTACAAGCCGGTCGAGGTGAACGGCCGGACCCTGATCGACGGCGGCATCTACTCGACCACCAACGTCGATGTCGCGGTCGAGCGCGGAGCCAAGTTCATCGTGGTGGTCAACCCGATGGTGCCCTACGTGAACGACCGCAACGAAGGGTTGCCGACCGTCTCCGGCGGGTCCGTGCGCCGGATCGTCGACATGGGGGTGCCGGCGATCGCCAATCAGGCTTTCCGCCTACTGCTCCACCAGCGCCTTTCGATCGCGGTCGAGAGCTGGAAGGAACGGTACCCCGGCGTCGACATCATCCTCTTCGAACCCGACCTCGACGACGAGCTGATGTTCGGGACCTCGATCATGAACTACTCGCGGCGCCTCGACATCGCGGCCCACGGGTTCGAGTCGGTGACCGCCCGTCTCGCCGAGAACTACGGCTACTACACCGGGATCGCGGAGAAGCACGGGCTCGAGATCTCGGCGACCCGGCTCCGGCGGGTGGTGCGCAAGGTCAAGGAGCAGGAAAGCAGCGAGGCTTCGGTCTGGCGGCGCATCTTCGAGCAGACAACGGGCGCTCTGCTCCGCCAGACCGGCACCAGCTAGGCCACGTAAAGCTCTTCGATCTCGGCTTCGTACTTGTTGACGATGACCGGGCGCTTGATCTTGAGGGTCGGGGTGAGCTCGCCGCCCTCCTGGCTGAGATCGGTCGGCAGGATGTGGAACCGCTTGATCTGCTCGACCCGGGCCAGATGGGTGTTCACCTCTTCGATGTGCTTCTCGAGCTCGGCCCGGACGATCGGGCTGTTGATCATCGCCTCCGGCTCGTCGAGGGTGCCCTGCTCGGCGGCGAAGCGGGTCAGCGCCTCCTGATCCAGGGTGATCAGCGCGACCAGGTAGGGGCGACGGTCGCCGATGACCACGCACTGGGAGACCAGGCTGTGGCGCTTGACGGCGGCCTCGATGTTGACCGGAGTGATGTTCTTGCCGCCGGCCGTGATGATGATCTCCTTCTTGCGGCCGGTGATCGTGACGAAGCCGTCGTCGTCGATCGAGGCGATGTCGCCGGTGTGGAGCCAGCCGTCGATCAACGTTTCGCGGGTGGCCTCTTCGTTCTTGAAGTAGCCCTGGAAGACGTTCGGTCCCTTGAGCAACAGCTCGCCCTCTTCGGTGAGCTTGAGCTCCACGCCCGGCAAGGGCTTGCCGACGGTGCCTACCCGGGAAGCGCCCGGGAGGTTGGCGGTGCCGCCGGTCGACGTCTCCGTCATCCCCCACGCCTCGTAGATCGGGATCTCGGCCGCATGGAAGAACCTCAGGATCTCCGGGTCGATCGGGGCGGCGCCGGTCAGGGCGAGCCGCAGGTTGCCGCCGAAGACCTCGCGCAGCTTGCTCAGCACCAGCTTGTCGGCCAGCTTGTACTGACGGGTCAGCACGACGCCGGGCTTGCGTCCCTCTTCCTCGAGGGTCCGCACCTTCTTGCCGACGCGGATGGCCCACCTGAAGATGGCGGCCTTGAGCCCGCCGTCGGCGTTGGCCGAGGCGACGGCTGTGTCGTGGACCTTCTCGAAGATCCGGGGTACCGAAGGGAAGGACTCGGGCTTGATCTCCGCGAGGCTGGGGACGATCAGCAACTGGTCACGCTCCCAGTACGCGATCCGACCGCCGACATCGAGGGTCCCGTACTGGACCAGCAGAGCGAAGACGTGGGCCAGGGGGAGGAAGAGGAAGGTGGTCTCGTTCGGCTTGAGGACGTCGACCTCGTCGGCCATGTCGAGCATCGCCCGATAGTTGCCGTGGCTGAGGACGCAGCCCTTCGGCGGCCCGGTGGTGCCGGAGGTGTAGACGATCTTGCAGATGTCGTCCGGCGTCACCGACTCGTACAGGGAGCGGAACTCCTCGTCGCCGCGGGCCCGGCCCCGCTCCTTGATCTCGGCCATCGAGAGCGCGTCTGAGGCCTCGCCGACCATCAGGATCACCTGCTCCAGCTCCGGCACTGAATCACGGATCTCCCGGATCTTCCTGAGCTGGGTCTCGTCTTCCGCGATCAGGATCCGCGCCCCGGAATGCTCCAGCACGTACTGGCACTCGGTGGGCGAGTTCGTCTGGTAGATCGGCACGACGGTCGCCCCGGCGGACATCGCCGCGAAGTCGAAGAGGGTCCATTCCGGCCGGGTGTTGCCGAGGATCGAGACCCGGTCGCCCCGTTCGATGCCGAGATCGGCGAGCCCGAGGGTCAGATCCCGCACGTCTGCCAGGACCTGGTCGAAAGAGACGTTCTCCCAGGCTTCGTCGTCATTGCGGAACAGGAAGGCACCGTTCGAGCCGGACTTGGCTGCCGCGACGGGGAGAAGGTCCGCGAGTGTCTTCGAATGGCTTGACGTATCGGTCTCGGGCAAGATTCAGATCCTCGTCTCGTTTGGCTTGATGGCCGGTCGGGTGCGGGTGCCGGCTACCGTGAAACCACGGTGAAACGGTCTCCCAAACCCTGATCCTTCCATATCAGATCGGATTTGGTATGTCGATGAACTCATGGGTCACGTCGAACCGGTCCGCGACCAGTTCCCCGAGCTTGCGGATCCCGCAGATCTCGGTCGCGTAGTGGCCGGCGGCGATGAAGTGGATGCCGCCCTCACGAGCGTCGGCCATGACGTGTTCGGAGGGCTCACCGGTGAGGTAGGCGTCGAGGCCGAGCCCGATCGCCTCGTGGATGTCGGAGGCGGCGGAGCCGGTCACGATCCCGATCGTGCGGATCTCTTCCGGGCCGGCGTCGAATACCAGGGGGTCCCGACCGAGCTCGGATCCGACCAGTTCGAAGAACTCGCTCGCGGGGATCGGCTCCGCCCGGCGGCCGACCGCGCCGATGTGCCGCCCCTTGGCCGCGCCGATCAGCCCGGGCGAAGGCTCGAAGCCGAGCTGACGGAGCAGGAGGGCGTTGTTGCCGATCTCGGGATGGCCGTCGAGTGGCAGGTGGTAGCCCGCGATCGAGAGATCCGCGGCGAAGGCGGCCTTGAGCCGGGCCGTCATCGGGCCGGTGAGGGCGCGGGGATGGAAATCCCAGAACAGGCCGTGGTGCGTCAGGAGCAGATCGGCGCCCGCGTCGGCGGCGGCCTCGATCGAGGCCAGGTGGGCCGAGACGGCCGTCGCCACCCGGCTCACTTCCCGGCTGCCCGGCACCTGCAATCCGTTCGGCCCGTAATCACCGTAGGCGGAGATCTCGAGCAGGTCGTCGCAGTAGCTGATCACGTCGTCGCGGGAGGCCACCCGCCCACCATATAAGGCGTCGGACCGGGCAGCCCCTAACATGTGCGCCGTGGCCCGAGGCGAGACATCCCGAAAAGCCGACACCGCGAGCGACACGTTCATCGAGTCGCTCATGGACACCGATCTCTACTCGATGGGTGCCTACTTCTCCGATCGCAATCCGGAGTTGGTGGACGAGCTGATCGAGCGGAGTCTCGCGATCGAGGAACTGGGGCTGCGTCGCTTCTCGGAGGAAGAGGACGTTGAGATTCAGGAGGTCTTCCGGACGCTCCTGACCGGACTCGCGGTGCGCTACTACAAGTCCGTGACCGGCTGACCGAGAAGGAAAAGAAAGACCCATGAGTTCTGAAGGCAAGACCGAGGCCCGCCCCGGCCGCATCTGGATACTGCTCGTGCTGGTGGCCGCCGTCGTGGCGCTGCTGGTCGCGATCGCCGGGATCGCCACCCGGGAACCGAGCCAGGAGTACCAGAAGGTGGTCGGTGCCGGCGACACCCAGCGGATCTACGGTGGGGTGCGCCAGCTAGGCGACCGGCTCGGAAACGAGGACGCCCCGGTCAAGATGCAGGTCTTCGTGGACGTGCAAAGCGCCACCTATCAGCAGCAGTTCCTCGACACGATCCCCCCGCTGGTCAACAGCCACGTCCGTTCGGGTCAGCTCCAGATGCTGCTTCGCAACCGGTCGCTCACCCGTAACGCGACCGAGCTCGCCTTCTACGGGGTTGCCGCGGCCACCGAGCAGAACTACGGCTGGCAGTTCGCCGACCTGATGGTTCGCAACCAGGAGGAAGCCGAGGAGAAGGGCCGGGTGGACCGCGAGTTCCTCCGCACGTTGGCGGAATCGATCGAGCACATGGAGTTGCTCGAATGGGAGGAATCCTTCGACGCCGGCGTCAAGGACGGCAGCGCGATGACCGCCCGCCTCGAGGAGCAGGACAAGTTGGCGATCAAGCTGGGCATCCGGGCGGAACCGGCCGTGGTGGTCACGGGCCCTCGCGGCACCGAGATCGTGCAGGACGCCCCGGATCTGGAGCAGATCGAAGCGGCGATCACGGCGGTCCGTTGAGTCCGGGCGGCCAGCGTCCGACGACGGTATTTCGGTAGGCTCGACTCCCCTCGGGGCGTGGCGCAGCCTGGTAGCGCGCACCG
>JBEBXB010000006.1:0-21373 GCA_040391885.1 Conexibacter woesei
GCTGGCGAACCACGACCCTGAGGCGGTTCAGCCGGCCCTTGGCGAGCAGCTGCCGGAGCCGCTTAGTCTTCGGGGCGACCTGGATGAACCGGTAGGTGTCGGGAACCTGCTGGAAGCTGGTCTGCCCGATGATCCGTTTGCCGAGCTTCAGCAGGACCTTGGTCTGGCAGTGACCGTCCACCGGGCAGATCACCCGTAGCTTCACCTTGCCGCCGATGCGCCTGGCCGAGTCGGCGCTCCGCATGCCGGTCTGGTTGAGGTTGAGCGTGTTCGGAGGGGAAAGGCGGAAGCGCCTGGTGCCGACTTTGCCGGGGACGCCATCCGCGTTCAGGGCCTGGACGTTGGCGATCGCCCAGTTGCCGCCGGGATGCGACGGGATCACGATCGTCCGCTTCTTCGGGCCGACTACGCGGCGGTAGGAGCTGATTCGCTTCCCGTTCTTCTTCGTCACGATCTCGGCGACGTAGCCCCGGGCTCCCGGGACTCCCTTCCAGGTTGCCGTCGCGGTGTAGACGTTGCGCCACGCGCGGACGACCCGCGGCGCCCTCGGCTTGCCCGGCCGCTTCACCGCGAAGCGATCCTCGATGGTCGCCTCCCGCGGGGTTCCGTTGTGGACGACGACCGCGCGCAGGCGACGGGGGCCATAGTGACCGCCCTTGGTCGCCTTGAACTTGTAGCGGCCCCGGACCTTGTCGGTGACGAGGATCGGCTGCTCGTAGCCGCCGGCCATCACCTCGGAGAAGGCGATCTTGGTGTTGGGATTGCCCTTCGAGTCCCAGATCAGGGTGCGGTCGAGCCCCTTGCCGACGATGCGCGCCTCGACCTTCTCCGGGGGCAGTGCCTTGCCCGTCTTCACTCCCATGATCGGAGCCGACCCCTGGTAGGGGGTGACGGTCCAATTGCCCTTGGCCAGCCCACCGGCGGCCACATGGGTGACCTTGTTTTCGCGATCGACCACGATCATGAACTTCTTGGTGCGAACGACGTCTTGGCCTCGCGGCACCTCGAAGCTGCGGCCGTCGGCCGAGGTCAGCCGGAAGCGCGGCGCGTCACCCTGGCCGCGGGCGCTCAGGATCACCTCGCGCGGTCCGGTGACCAGCTTGCGGGGACGTTCGGCCGAGACCGCCGCCACCCCGGCGGAGGCTGCGGCCGGATACTTCTCCTTGTAACGGTCGAGGCCGCAACCGACCCCGAAGGTCTGGACGTCCTTGTGCCCGTACTCGTAGACGGCGCCACCGTCGAACCAGGTGACCTTCCAGCAGGCCCCGGCCGCCCGGCTGTTGATCATGACCCGGCCGTCGAAGATGTCGAGTCCGATCAGCCGCACCTTGCCACGGCCTTCGAACTGGAACCTCCGCTTCGCGACCCAGCCGTCGACCTTCGCGCCGATGTAGAAGGGGTCGTTCGGATTGTTCGAGTAGCTCGGGAAGCCGACCCCGATGTCGAACCCGAAGGCGACGCCGCTGTCGGTGTGGATCTTCAAGTAGACGCTGCCGACCGGGAGACGAAACACCTTCACGCCGCCGTCGAAGAGGAAGTAGAAATCCTGGCGTTCCTTGCCGATCTTCAGGGACGAACTGACCTCCAGCGGCACGACCTTGCCCCAGGGGGTCGGCACCTCGGGCCCGAACTCCGCGGTCGCACCGGCATTCAGGTTGAGGACATTGGCGTTGTCGATCACGCTGAACCCGAACCCTCCGTTCATCGAGGTGAGGAACCCGGCCGGCGGGGCGCCGATCGGGACCTTGATCCCGGAGACCCCGACGTTCGCCTTGGTCAGGACCATGTTCTCGACCTCGAAGCCGAAGCTGACTCCCTTGCCGCCCATGAACGGCAGCGAGAAGTCGGCCCCGCCGCCGAGCTTCTTCTCCTCGGCCGAGTACTCGGCCTCGAAGTCGGTGATCTTGATCAGCTTGATCCCGTCGATCTCCTGAAGGTGGACTTTGAAGCCGTCGATCTTCGCTCCTTCGCCGACCGCGGTCGGGATCTTGATAGTCACCGATTGCGGGCGGCCCTTCAGCGTGAAGATGCCGGCGAGCTGGACCGTGAAGTCCATCGACCCTTTGCCGCCCTCGGCGATCTTGGCCGGAGTCTCGACATCCCCGATCGGGGAAAAGCCGCCGAGGACCTTGGACCAGATCGCGTTGCTGCCGAAACGGAAATCCTCGATCAGCACCTCGCCAAAATCAGGGGCGGTGAAGTTGAGCGCGACCGGGGCCCCGCCCATCAGGACCGGCTTCTTCGGGTCGGGCCATCCCATCGAGTAGAACGCGACCTCGGCCTTGGAGCCGTCGGGCAACTGCACGGACCGGACCGATCTGGTCTTCGTATTCACCTGGAGTGCCTGATCCTTGTTCCAGGCTCCGACCAGGAAGCCGTTCAGGTCCACCCCTCGGATCTCCTTGCTGCCGTCACCGTAATCGGGCTGTGCGTCGAACCGGGCGGTGTAGACATCCGCCCCGTCGACCGTGGTCTTCGCCCAGCAGCCGAGCATCTGGGCGATCCCGGCGGTGACCCTGGTCGGCTCGTTGCCGTCCTTGCATTTGGGCGCGGGCTTCTCGCTGCCCGCCGCACCGGCCGTGGTTGCCATTCCGGCAAGGGCCGCGACCAGGGCGGCCAGGATCAGGATCTTCTGCTTCATCGCGTTCGGTTCTCCATTCTCGGGTCAGGTGGGAGCCTTTCCGAGACGTGTTTCACCGCTGTTACAGCAGGAGCGAAGCGTCCGTAACCCGTTTGAAACATGTCGGCGGGACCCTGAACGGCCAGTCATCCGAGAGGACCCGTTGCCAGACAGCGCTGCCCATTTCGTGGAGGATGCGCCCATGCGCATCCTTGTCATCGAAGACGAAGAACCGATGCTCAAGAACCTGGAGAGGGGTCTCGCGGGCGCCGGATTCTCGGTGGATTCGGCGATCGACGGCCAGACCGGTCTCGAGAAGGCTTCCTTGACCGAGTACGACGTGATCGTGCTCGACCGGGACCTGCCTCGGCTTCACGGTGACGAGGTCTGCCGTCGCCTCAACCTGACCGGCAACGAAGCGCGAGTGATCATGTTGACCGCGGCCGCCTCCCTCGATGACCTGACCGACGGGCTGGGCCTCGGCGCCGACGACTACCTGACCAAGCCGTTCCGGTTCCCCGAGCTCACCGCTCGGATCCGTGCCCTGGGGCGCCGTGGCGGACGGCCTTCCCCGGTGACGCTCGAGCGCGCCGGTCTGACTCTCGATCCGGCCCGCGGGCTGGCCATGAGGGACGGTGAGGACTTGAAGCTGACCCACCGGGAGATCATGGTCCTCGAGGTCCTGCTTCGCGCGGACGGAGGGGTCGTGTCCGCCGATCGTCTACTGGAGGAAGTGTGGGGCGGTGACACGGATCCCTTCGGCTCCTCGGTCAGGGTGGCGATGTCCCGGCTGAGGCGAAGGCTCGGCGACCCGCCGGTGATCGAGACCGTGGTCGGGCGCGGGTACCGGATCTGATGCGCAGGCCGACCATCCGGTTGCGGATAGCGCTTTCCTGTGCCGCACTGGTGACCTTCACCGGTGCCCTGGTGCTGGTCGGGATGTTGTACCTGACCCAGCACACGATCGACCGGAACTCACCGGAGGTCACGCTCAACACCAAGTCGGAAAGCCCGGCGGTCTTGAGAGCACAGACCTTCGCGCTGTCGATCCAGAATCAGCAACTCGTGGACGAGACCGTCTCCGAGGTGCGCACCGTCGGGCTGATCGGCCTGATCCTGCTGGCGTCCGGTTCACTCGTCGCCAGCTGGTTCGTCGCGGGACGCATGCTCCGGCCCGCGACCAGCCTCGCCGATGCGGTCGAGGAGATCTCGGCGATGAACTTGGACACGAGATTGGTGCACCAGGGCCCGGACGACGAGCTCAAGTCGATCTCCGATGCCTTCGACCGCATGCTCGAAAGGCTGGATGACGCCTTTGACCGTCAGCGCCGCTTCGTGGCTGACGCGTCGCACGAGCTGCGGACCCCCTTCGCGACGATGCGCACCCAGGTCGACGTCGCGCTCGCCGAGCCCGACCTGTCCGGGGAAGAGCTCCGCCGGGTCCTGTCCGAGATCGGGGAGGTCATCGACCGTGGGGGAGAACTGGTCGACGCGATGCTCGCCCTTTCCCGGGCGGAGACGGTCGTCGGCCGCCGTCGCACCGACCTGGGCGACGTCACGGCCGAGGTCATCACGGCAACGACCGGGACCGCGCCGCTCGACCTGCGGATCCGATTGAGCGAGACGGAAGTCGAGGCGGACCCGGTGCTGCTCGACCGGCTGGTCTCGAACCTGGTCCGCAACGCCGTCGCCTACAACCGGCCCGGCGGGATCATGGAGGTCGAGGTCGGCCCGGCCGGGGACCAGGCCGTCCTGGTCGTCCGCAATGACGGGCCGCTGCTGGAGGAGAGCGAGATCCCGATGCTGTTCTCCCGTTTCCATCGCCATCGGTCAGCCGCGGCGGAACGTGGCTTCGGGCTCGGGCTGCCGGTGGTGGAGGCGATCACCCGGGCGCATGACGGGTCGATTGTCGCGACCGCGCGCCCCGAGGGTGGGCTCGAGGTCCGCTTCGAGATGGCCCTCGCCCTTCAGGGTGAGCCGCAGTGCCCGATGCCGTAGTCGGTGAGCTCGCGGGTGACCTCGTCGAAGGGTCCCTCGCTGGCCAGGGCGGGGTCCGCTTCGATCTGGTCCGTCACGCGTTCGATGGAGTCCAGCATCGCTTCGATGCGTTGCCGGTCCGCGGGCGGCTTCCCCAGCTCCGTGAGCTCCCGGTTCTGCTCTCTCAGGTTGGGAACCCAGATTTCGTGAGTGAAGCGGATACCGGCATCGTCGTCGGGTTGCTCATCCGGGCCGAAGGACTCGATCACGGCTGCCCGCAGCACCTCGTTGTTCCGCTCGCAGATCACGTTGGCCTGCTCGATGAACTCGGCCCTGGTCAACGCTTCGCCTTCAGGCTCCGCATCACTCGAACCGGAACCGCAGCCGACGAGCCCCAGGAGCAGCAACACGGTGACGGCGAACCGCGATCCAGTTGTGGCTATACCCCGACGATTCGCCATGCGAGGCGGCAAAGACTGTCAGGTCGGCCAGCGATCCGGGGTGTCGCCGCGGAATATGATCGACTCGACCCCCGAGGAGGACAGATGACCGAGATTGATCGTGGACGGCTGGCCGAGGCCACCCGGGTTGAGTTGGATCGTTTCATCGAGTCGAACCCGAAGTCCGAGGCCCTTTTCGAGCGGGCGCGGAACTCCCTGGTCGGCGGGGTGCCGATGCCGTGGATGATGCGGTGGGCCGGCGGTTTCCCCGTCTTCGCAGCCGACGCCGGCGGCGCCCGGATCACCGATGTCGACGGCCATGTCTACATCGATCTCTGTCTCGGCGACACCGGGGCGATGCCCGGGCACGGACCGGAACCGGTCGTCGCCGCGGTCGCCGCCCAGGCAGCCCGGGGAATCACCACCATGCTTCCGACCGAGAACGCCGCCTGGGTCGGGGAGGAGCTCTCCCGCCGATTCGGCCTCGACCGGTGGATGTTCACCTTGACCGCCACCGACGCCAACCGGGCCGCGATCCGGGTCTGCCGCCAGGTCACGGGCCGTCCGAAGGTCCTGGTGATGAGCTACAGCTACCACGGCTCGGTCGACGAAGCCTTCGCCGTGGCCGGACCGGGGGGAACGACCGTGTCCCGTGAAGGCAACGTCGGGCCGCCCGTCGACGTCGCCGAGACCACGGTCGCAATCGAGTTCAACGACCTCGACGCGCTCGAAGCGGCGCTGGCGAGCGGCGAGATCGCCTGCGTCCTGGCCGAGCCGGCGATGACCAACATGGGGATCGTGCTGCCGGACGTCGGCTATCACGACGCCCTGCGGGAGCTGACGCGAAAGCACGGTGCGCTGCTGATCATCGACGAGACCCACACCTTCTCGGCGGGGCCGGGCGGCTGCACCGCCGCCTGGGGCCTCGAACCGGATCTCTTCACGATCGGCAAGGCGATCGGCTCCGGGATCCCGGCCGGTGCCCTCGGCATGACCATCGAGACGGTCGAGCGGATGTTCGGGCAGTCCGACGCCGACTACGAAGACACCGGCGGGGTCGGCGGCACCCTCGCCGGCAACGCCTTCTCGATGGCCGCGATCCGGGCGACCCTCTCGGAGGTGCTGACGGACGAAGCATTCGCGCACACCGTGCCGCTGGCCGCTCGTTTCAGCGACGGGATCCGTGAGGTAGTGGGACGGCACGGCCTGCCGTGGAACGTCACTCAGCTCGGGGCAAGGGCCGAATACCGGTTCGAGCACGAAGCGGCCCGCAACGGCACGCAGGCCCACGATGCCTCCGACCCGGAGCTGGAGCGATTCCTCCATCTCCACGCGCTCAACCGCGGGGTGTTGATCACGCCCTTCCACAACATGGCCCTGATGTCCCCCGCGACGAGCGAGGCCGATGTCGATCGTCACACGGAGGTCTTCGGGGAGGCTGTCGCGGACCTGGTGTCGTGACCTCGCCGGCTCCGGCAGCGATGCCCGCCGACTTCGGACCGTGAAACCCGCCGGGCTCGCATAGGGTTCCCGCTGTGGAAACGCCGCCCACCACCCGAGGCCCGATAACCGCGCTGATCACCGGCGCTTCGAGCGGCATCGGCGAAGCCGTCGCCTGGCGGCTCGCCGCCGAGCCCGAAACCCGGTTGATTCTCGTGGCCCGCCGCGAGGACCGGCTCCGCGAGCTCGCCCGTGCCCTGCCCTGCCACGCGACTTGGATCGCCGCCGACCTGACCGAATCCGATGCCCCCGGCCGGGTGCTGGCCCACATCCAGGAGCACCACGAGGGCATCAACCTCCTGGTCAACAACGCCGGCGCTTCTTGGCGGGCGACCTTCGGCGAGGGTGGCTTCGAGAACGTGCGGCGGACGATGGCGCTCAACTTCGATGCCGTCCTCCGGATCACCGAGACGATGCTGCCGGTCCTGCGGGCCAACGCTCCTTCATCGATCGTGAACGTGGCCAGCACCGCGGGGCGGGTTTCCCGTGCCGGCGCCGGGGCCTACTCCGCCTCGAAGTACGCCCTGATCGGCTGGTCGGATTCGCTCTTTCTCGAAGAACGACCGCACGGGGTCCACGTCGGCCTGGTGCTACCCGGATTCATCGCCACCGAGGGCTTCCCGGCATCCGAGCTTCGGGCCAAGCTGCTGACCCGCTGGATCGTCTCGGACGTCCGGAAGGCGGCGGATGCGATCTTTGACGCCGGTCCCGGTGGCCGGCCGGAACGGTACGTCCCGCGCCCCTACGCGCTGGTGGCCGTCCTCAAGGTCGTCCTTCCCGGGCTGGTCCGGCGCGTCCTCCTGGGAGGCGCCGCCAAGGTGATGACCACCAGCACCAAGGCCGACGGTCAGGCTCAACCCGAACCGCAGTCCCGCTCGGACAAGCCCTGACCGGCCGGCGGGTCGCGTCAGGCGGCTGGGCGGTCGGGGTAGATGTCGTCGATGGTGGTGAGCGCGCGGTAGGGGGCATCGGCCGCGGCGGCGATCGCCTCGCCGCCACCCGCCAGGCGATCGACCACCCCGAGGACCCCGGCAATCTCGAACCCTTCGTCCCGGATCCGCTCGATCGCCGAGACGGTGGAGCCACCGGTGGTGACGGTGTCCTCGACGACCAGGACCCGGTCGCCCGGCTCGGCCCCGCCCTCGACCCAGCGTTGCAGACCGTGGGCCTTCCGTTCCTTGCGGACGAAGAACCCGACCAGGTCCTCGCCTTCGGGCACCGCGATCGCGGCACAGGCAAGCGGAATCGCCGCCATCACCGGACCGCCGACCGCGACCGCGCCCAGCTCCCGGGCGTGGGCGGCGATCAGGATCCCGGCGGCGCGCTGGCCGGCCGGACGCATGACGGTACGGCGGGCATCGACGTAGTAGGAGGCCTTGGCGCCACTGGAGAGAGTCACCTCTCCGAGGATCAGCGAGTGCTCGCGCAGCTGCGCGATCAGTTCCTGGCGGGTGGCGTCTAGATCTGTCATCGGGGCGGGACCTCCGGGTCGGTTGGTGATGCTGGGGTCGGAACGAGGGCGGGCGGCCGGTCAGCTCAGGAAAGCGAGCGCGCAGGCGTTGTTGAACATGTGGAGCAGGATCGCCGGCCAGAGCGATCCGGTCCTGTCGTAGATCAGGGCGAAGGCGGCGCCGAGCACGGCGAGCTGAGGCACGGTCGACCACCCGGTCGAGTAATGGAGCAGGCCGAAGACGAGCCCGGCCGCGAGGGCGGCGACGACCATCGGCATCCGGGTCCGGAAACCGCCGAAGAGCATCCCGCGGAAGCACACCTCTTCCGCCAGCGGGGCGATGATCACGATCAGCAGGACCTGGGCCCAGACAGGCCCCAGCTTCGAAGCGATGTCGTCCTGCTCCGGGGTGCCGAAGAAATTGGCCCAGACCGCGGCGAAGGCGAGATACCCCACCACGGCGATGCCGATCCACTTGAGTGCGTTCCCGACCTTGAAGGAGACGAATCCGAGCCTCCTGGCGGCTGCCTTGAGCGCCTGGAAGAGGGGGGTCGTCCCGGGTCCGGACCCGAAGGCGACCAGGAACGGGACCGCGAGGAACCCGATCGCGGTCATCGCCTGGATCCCGATCCTGGCTCCCGTCCCGAGGTCGTCCTCCGACCCTCCGTCGAACGCCAGGATCGGCAGCGCGAGGACGAGACCGAGGATCAGCGCCGCCACCGTCCCGCCGAGTGCGGCCCACGGCCCCCATGTCGCCCACGGATAGCGATCCGCGGCGGGTCTCCCGTCGGAGCGATTCGGGCTGGATTCTGGCTTCGCCCCGCTGTCCGAAACGGGAATGCTCGGGTCCGAGGCCGGACTGACGGGGGGCAGCTTCTCTTCCATCGGCCCGCATTCTCACACCTCGCGCGTTAACGCAACGGTTCCTGCAGCCGCCGCCGCCAGGGATGGCCTTTAGAAACAGATCAGGTCCATCCAGCTACCCTTTGTCGAATGACCAGGCGCCAGAAGAGAGTGCGGCGGCACCGCAGCACGCCGCGCAAGAAGCTGATCGCGCTCGCCGCGGTGATCGGTGGGTTGCTCTTGACTGGGGCCGCGGCTGCCGGCGGTTGGGTGCTCAGCGTCGCCAGCGACGCCCCCGACCCGGCCGACATGAAGCAGATCGACAAGGGCCAGAACTCGATCATCTACGCCGGCGACGGTTCCCGCCTCGGCATGATCGATTCCGACGAGGTCCGCACCCCGGTCAAGCTCAAGTTCGTCCCGAAGAGCCTTCAGAACGCGACGATCGCGATCGAGGACGAACGCTTCTACAAGCACAACGGCATCGACATCCAGGGCGGGCTCCGGGCGCTGATCAAGAACATCACCGAGGGCGGCATCACCGAGGGCGCCTCCACGATCACGATGCAGCTGATGCGCAACCTCTACATCACGAACCCGAAACGTGATTACGAGCGCAAGATCGCCGAGGCCAAGATGGCACTCGACTACGAGAAGGAGCACTCGAAGGAGGACATCCTCGAGAAATATCTGAACACCGCCCCCTATGGCACGAACCAGGGCCGCACCGCGATCGGCGTCAAGGCCGCCGCCCGGGTGTACTTCTCGAAGGACGTGAGCAAGCTGACCTTGCCGCAGGCGGCGCTGCTTGCCGGCCTGCCCCAGGCTCCCACCGACTACAACCCGATGCAGAACCCGCACGGGGCCAAGTCCCGGCGAAACGAGGTCATCGGCTCGATGACCCGGCTCGGATACATCACCAAGGAGCGGGCAGAGAAGGCCAAGGCGAGCGGCCTGCAGCTGGACCCCGCCGAGGGCATGTTCGACCGGCGCGAGCCTTTCCTCTTCGATTACGTCGAGACCGAACTGATCCGCAAGTACGGCTTCAACACCGTCCGCAACGGTGGCCTCAAGGTGTACACGACCGTCGAACCGGCGATGCAGGACGCCGGCCTCGCCGCGATCAACTCGTCGGTCTACGCCGGCGGCCCGTCGGGCGCGCTGGTAGCGGTGGATCCGCGCAACGGCAACGTCGAGGCGATGGTCTCCTCGTCCAGCTACAGCGACAGCAAGTTCAACCTCGCCGCGCAGGGAAAGCGGCAGCCGGGCTCGACCTTCAAGACCTTCACCCTGGCCACCGCGATCAACGAGGGCATCAACCCGAACTCGACCTACTACGTGTCGAAGCCGCTCAGCATCAACGATCCGGTCTACGGTCCCTGGACCGTCTCTACCTATGACGGGTCCTACCGGGGCACGATGAGCATCGCCGCCGCGACCCAGGCTTCGGACAACTCCGTCTTCGCCCAGCTCGCGCTGGACGTCGGTCCCGACAAGGTGGCCGAGATGGCGAAGGCGCTCGGCGTCAAGACCAAGCTCGACGGTTATCCGGCCGAGACCCTCGGTGGTCTCACCATCGGCGTGTCGCCGCTGGAGATGGCCGGGGCCTACGCGACCCTGGCTGCCGGAGGGATCCGGCGCGATCCCTCCGCGATCAAGAAGGTCGTCTTCCCCAACGGGGACATCGACCGCCCCGGACGCTCCAAGCCGAAGCGCGTCATGAGCGAGGCCGCCGCCTACGAGGTGACCAAGGTCCTTCACAGCAACATGACGGGCGGCACCGGCACCAACGCGTACACGGGCTGCAGTGGCCAGGCGGGCAAGACCGGCACCACGGACAACTTCACGGATGCCTGGTTCGTCGGCTACCAGCCCAATCTGGCGGCGGCGAGTTGGGTGGGATACCCCGAGTCGAACAACATCAGCACCGGGATCTCCGGCAGCGGTGAGCCGTCGAGCATCTGGCACAACTTCTTCGCCAACGCGGCCGTGCCGTGCGAGGAGTTCCCCGTGCCGGCCGAACCGATGGACTGGGGTTCGTTCAGCGGCAGCTACACCGTCGCCCCCGGCACGAAGAGCGACTACGGGCCGGATGCCGAGGACGACGACGAGAGCACCGACGACGAGGACGCCACCGAGGACGACACCGATAACCCCGACCAGTACGCGCCGGGCGTCGGCCAGCAGCCTTCCGGGACCGGCGGTGGCGGCGGTGGCGGCACGGGTGGCACCGGCGGGGTCTCACCCCCGGGCTGAGCGGCAGCTCCGCCTGGTCAGGCTTCGAGCGGGCGCGGTTCGCCGGACGTGCCGTCGCCCGAGGCCCCATTGTTCGGGGGCCGGGAGGCTGGAACGTTGCGTCTCGCCAGCACGGTGACGACTCCCACGTAGATAAGTTCGACCACCGTCTGGGTGGCGCGGACGGCGATCGCGATCGCGGCGCCGACCCCGAAGCTGCCGCTCGGAAGGGCGACCTTCACCGCCCACGCGAAGGCGGCGTCACGGACTCCGAGCCCGGCCGGCGTCACCGCCGAGGCAACCGCCGCAAGGAAACCGATCATCTGCGAGGCGGCGACGATCGCCATATCCCCGAGATCGAAGAAGTGCACCGAGCGGGCGGCGAAATACACGCCGATGCCCATGATCGCCCAGATCAGGACGTAGCTCACGTAGATGGCGATGACCGCGCGGAATCGCATCAGCCGCGGCAGAGGGTCCCGCCCGAGCGCGGTCAGCAGCCGGTTCGCGATCGGCCCGAATATCCGCGGGTGGAGCATGGTCACGATCAGCGGCAGCATCAGCAGCGGCAACCACCGGACCGGCTGGCCCTCGAGGTCGGGATGGGCGATCAGGAACCAGGTGGCGATGGTCAGTGCACCGGCTATCGAGGCCGCCTGCTCGTACACGATCCCCGCGGTCGAGACCCGACGCGAGACTCCCGCTTTCTCCGCCATCAGGATCCTGGCGAGGATGAACAGGACGGTCCCGGGGATGTACCTCACCAGCAGTGGCTGCGCCCAGATCTTCTGGGCTTCGGCCGGGGCCACGGGGCTGCCGAGGAAGCGCAGTATGAGCCCCCAGACAGCGGCACATGAGACGTAGTGGACCAGCATCAGGGCGACCGCCGGCAGCAGCCAGATCAGGTCGAAGGCGACCCCCTTCTCCCGCAGTTCGGACCACTGCGAAACCACCGTGTAGACAAGCAACCCGAAGATCAGGAAGGCGAGCGACCCCTGGAGCAGCAGCCGGGTCGAACGCTTCTTCGGACCCTGCTTCCCCAGGGTTGCGCCTATCTTTCCGATCCGGTGGAGCAGGCTGGGCCGAACCGGTTCGCTTTCGTCTCTGGCCCCTCGCATCCTCAGGTCATAGTGTCAGAGGGGATGAGAGACGACACCGGCGGCTCCCGTGACCTGTCCGAATTCGAGTTGATCGAACTATTCGCGGAGCGTCCGCCGGACCCTCGGCGCGTGCGCGTGGGGATCGGCGACGACGCCTCGGTGGTAGCGACGCGCGGCGGGATCGTGACGTCGGTCGACACGGTGGTGGAGGGCGTCCACTTTCGCCGGGACTGGTCGACCGCGGAGCAGATCGGAGCCAAGGCGGCCGGCGCCGCCCTGTCGGACCTGGCGGCGATGGGCACCGGAGACACCGGTGTCGACATCTACCTGAGCCTCGGCGCCCCCCGCTCGACGGACACCGATTTCCTGCGGGACCTGGCCCGGGGGGCAGGCCAGGCCGCCACCCGACACGGGGCCACCCTGGCCGGCGGAGACACCGTCGCCTCACCGGTCCTGTTCCTGGCGGTCTCGGTCATCGCCCATGTCGACGATCCCGCGAAGCCGGTGCGTCGCGGCGGTGCGCAGGCTGGCGACGCGGTCGCGGTGACCGGGGCGTTGGGTTGCGCCCGGGCCGGGCTGTGGCTGCTCGAGGATCCCGGCCTGCCGGTCTTGCCGGAGCTGTCGGCCGAGATCCGCCTGGTCCTGATCAATCGGCAGCTCGAAGCGGTTCCGCGCATCCCGGCCGGAGTGGTGCTGGCAGCGGCGGGCGCCAACGCGATGATCGATCTCAGCGACGGCCTGGTCGCCGACCTCGGTCACATCGCCCGGGCTTCCGGGCCTGATCGCGAGGGCCTGTCGATCCGGATCGACGCCGACCGGATTCCGTCCGGACCGGGTGTCGAGGCGGTGGCGACGGCCGCCGGACTCGACCGGTTCGGACTCGCTCTGACCGGCGGTGAGGATTACGAGCTGGCCGTGACGCTGCCGCCGGACCGGGTCGAGGAGGCGCGGGCCGGGCTGGAACGGTTGGGGCTCCCGCTGACCGTGATCGGCGAGGTTTCCGCTCCCTCCCCGGAAATGCCGGCGGGGGTCGTCGTCGAGTTCGAAGGGAAGCGGCACGACCCAGGCCCGGGCGGCCACGACCATTTCGCCTGAACGGCTCAGCTCCGCCGTCGCCGTCCCCCGGCAACCGACGGTGGTCTCCGTTGGTTCCACTAACCTGCGCTGCCCATGTTTCCCGCCCTCGCCATGAACAGTTCGCGTTCCCGCAACCTGATCGTGGCGCTGATCCTCGTTGTCTTCGGGGCCGGGGCCGTCGCTGGATGCGGCGATCTCGAACCCAGGCCGAAAGGCTCCACGGAGGCCCGGAAGCCGAAGTCCGCCGTCTCCGACAGCAAGGAGCCGGTCATCGCGGACGAGGACGGCACCGCATTCAACCCTTCGCGGATCTTCAAGCGGACGATCGACGGGACGGTTTCGATCCGGTCCATCTTCGGCGGCGGAAGCAATCCGCTCGAAGGCGGCGCCGCCGGTGGCTCCGGCTTCGTCCTGAACGACGACGGCGAGATCATCACCAACGCCCATGTGGTGAGCAACGGCGAAGGGGAGAGCAGAAAGGCGGCCGGCCGGGTCTATGTCGAGTTCAGCTCCGGCGACGTGATCCCGGCGAAGGTGGTCGGGCTGGACCCCTTCTCCGACGTCGCCCTGCTGCGGGTCGATCCGACCCAGATCGAACTGAGTCCTCTGGAGCTCGGCGACAGCGACGAGATCGTGGTCGGGGAACCGATCGCCGTTATCGGCAGCCCCTTCGGAGAGGATCAGTCGCTGACGACCGGCATCATCTCCCAGACCGATCGCTCGGTGATGTCGCTCACCGACTTCCAGATCGAAGGCGCCATCCAGACGGACGCATCCATCAACCCCGGCAACTCCGGCGGCCCGATGCTGGACAGCAACGGCCGTGTGATCGGGATCAGCCAGCAGATGAAGAGTGGCTCCGGATCGAGCGACGGCGTCGGGTTCGGGGTTCCCGTCAATACGATCAAGCGCTCTTCCGATCAGCTTCGCGAGCACGGCAAGCCGAGCTACGCCTACATCGGGGTCTCGACCCAGCCGCTCTACCCCCAGCTGGCCGACAAGCTGGGGGTCGGTTCCGAACGAGGCGCGATCGTTGCCGAGGTCATGAAGGGCGGCCCCGCGGACAAGGCAGGGATCCGCGGCGCGGATGACGAGATCGAGTTTCAGGGTGCCCGGTACGACGTCGGCGGCGACGTGATCGTCGCGGCCGGGGGCGAGACCATCGAGCGCGCCGAGGATCTCGGTCGGATCATCGGTGCCTCGGAGCCGGGAGACACGATCGAGCTGGCGGTGATCCGCGACGGGAAGAAGCGCACCTTCGAAGTGACGCTCCAGGATAGGCCCGCCGCGATCCGCTCCGGTTGAGCGCGGCGGCGGCCCCTTAGACTCATGGGCGTGGAGAGTGAGAAGACCGACCCCCTGATCATCGTCTCCAACCGTGGACCTGCCCAGTTCGACCGGAGCCCAACCGGCGAGCGTGTGGTGACCCGCGGTTCGGGCGGCCTCGTCACCGCGCTTTCCGGCCTGGTGGCCGATCGCGACGCACTTTGGATCGCGTCGGCCATGACCGCCGAGGACGCGGCCGTCACCGAGGAGAACGACTTCCAGCCGATCGACGTCGAGCTGGGCTCGCTTTCCTGCCGGGTCCTCCTGGTGGAGAGCGACGCCGCGGCCTACGACCGGTTCTACAACGTGATCGCCAACCCGATCCTGTGGTTCATCCAGCACTACCTCTGGGATCTCTCCAACGCACCCGACATCCGCATCGAGGAGCTCGAGGCCTGGTACGACGGGTACGAGGTGGTCAACGACGACATCGCCCGGGCGGTCATCAGTCAGATCAGCGACCGTGACCAGCCGCTGGTCATGCTTCACGACTATCACCTCTACACCGCCCCGGCCAAGATCCGCAAGGCCAGGCCCGACGTGGTCCTGCATCACTTCGTCCACATCCCGTGGACCCAGCCGGACAGCTGGCGGATCCTCCCGACCAGGATCCGCGAAGCGATCTTCGACGGCCTGTTGGCCAATGACACGATCGGGTTCCACACGTCCAGCTACTGCACGAACTTCCTCGCTTGCTGCCACGAGTTGATGGGCTACGACGTCGATTACGGCACGCTCGAGGTCGATCATCCGGGCGGTCGCACCCGGGTTCGCGCCTACCCGCTCTCGATCGACGCCCCGCGCCTGCACGAGGTCGCCGGTTCGGCGGACGTCCAGGAGGCCGAGAAGGAGATCCTCGCCCGTCGCCGCGAGCACCTCATCCTCCGCGTGGACCGCGCGGATCTGTCGAAGAACGTGCTCCGCGGATTCACCGCCTTCGACACCTTCCTTACGGAGCATCCCGAGTTTCGCGAACGGGTCACCTTCGTCGCGCACCTGCAGCCGTCGCGCCAGGACGTGCCGGAGTACGCCGAGTATCTGGAGCGCATCGAGGCGCTGGTCGCGGTGGTCAACCACCGTCACGGGACGACGGACTGGATGCCGATCGACCTCCGCGTCTACGAGAACTTCACCGAGGCGGTCGCCCGGTACAAGCATTTCGACCTGCTCATGGTCAACGCGATATTCGACGGCATGAACCTCGTCGCCAAGGAGGCGCCGACGATCAACCTCCGTGACGGGGTCGTGATGCTCTCGGAGAACACCGGCTCGCACCAGGAGCTGAAGGAGCATGTGCTCACCGTCAACCCGTTCGACATCCAGGATCAGGCAGACGCGATCTACCACGCGCTGACGATGTCCCCGGAGGAGCGCCGCCGCCGCGCGGACGGGCTCCGCGAGACGATCAACTCCCGTACCCCGGGGGACTGGATCGAGGAACAGCTGGCCGACATCGAGACCGTCCGGGGGATCAGGGCCGCGCAGTGACCGAGGCGGCGGCAGTCGCGCCTGCCGCCCCCGCGTCGGACCAGCCGGACTCGCTGGGGCGATCCACCTTGATGTGCACGGTCGATCGCCCCAGCGATTGATTCGGACTTGGCTCCGGTCTATCGGGGCGCGAATTCCTGGGATCCGTCTGGCGGGGGCCGGGGCGAGCTTGACGGAGGGGGCGAGCTTGACGGAGGCGGTCCCGAAGGGATGGAGGTTGGGGGCGGCTGGGCCGTTTGGGGCGGCGCGGGCGCGGGTGGCGGACCAGAAACCGGGTCGGCCGGCGGTCCGGGCGAAGGGCTCGATCCGGAAGTAGCCGGCTTCGGTGAGGGGGTGGAATCGGCCCCTGAGGTCCGGGATCCGGGAGGGGCTGCGCGCTTCTCCCGTCGCCGACCGGCCCGCTTCGCGACCACCTCGGCCCGGGCGCGGCGGCGGGCCTTCTTCTTGGCCTTGCGGGCGGTCGCTCTACCGGTCGTGGCCGGCTCGTCTCGGCCGTGCCCGGGCGGGGACGCGGCCGGTGATTCGGCTGCCCCGGAATGGCCGGGTGCGAACCCGACATCCGCGGGAATTGCAGGGGGTTCCGGGCTGCGGAGCAGATCGGGGAGGAAGGTGAAGGCGACCAGAACGAGAGCGGCGGCCGCCACCGCCCGGATCGCCCGATCCCGGTCGATTCTCATTTCCATCATTCACATCTAAGGCCGCGGCGGCCGACACTCTCCCCCTGCGCCGCCCGTCGGCGGAGGTGCCCGACTTCCCATCAGAGCGCGCCGGAAGGTCGATCCCCGGTATAGTCCCGCGTCGATTTTGACTGACACAACCCGCCAATACGAACTTGTCCTGATGCTCGACCCTGAGGTCGAGGAAGCCGAACGCGAGAAGCTGGTCACTGAGACCCGTTCCGCGATCGAGTCGGCCGGTTCGCTCAAGAACGAAGATAACTGGGGCATCCGTGAGATGGCCTACGAAATCAACAAGAAGAGCGAGTCCGATTACCGCCTGTTCCGCTTCGACGCGCCGCGCGAGCTGCTGGGTCAGCTGGACCACACTTTGAAGATTGCCGACGGCGTCATGCGCTTCCGGGTCTTCAAGGTTGATCCGGAGGCTCCGGTCCTGCCGGCGCCGCCCGCAACCGCTGTCGTCATGGCCCCCACCGGGGACGATGACGAGCGCCGCGGCCGCGGCCGTTACCGCGACGAGTAGCGCCGCCCCTCCGGCTTCGACCGGGGACCCAGGGCACCAAGCGCTTTGAAGCCGCCCCCATGCGAGGGCGGCTTTTGCGTGCCCGGAAACGTTCGCGGAGTGATCATGGATCATCGAGCCGATCCCGCCTGAGGTCGGGTCTGCCGGGATGGCCCGTAACAGCGCACCTGCGCTTTCTGCGGAAATTGCGGGTTCTTGCCACGCGGGGGGCGAAATCCGGCCGCCGGCCCCTCAATACCTCCACTGGCGTCGCTAGATTCTGGGCCTGACCTGCGGGGCCGGGACCTCGCGATGTACGAATAGAACGATAAGGAGCGAACACGCAATGGCTGAGAACATCAACAGGGTCACGATCACGGGCAACCTCACCGCCGATCCGGAGTTGCGGCACACGCCGTCCGGCACCGCCGTCTGCTCGCTGCGGGTGGCCGTCAACGGTCGGCGCAAGGATCAGTCCGGGCAGTGGGTCGACAAGCCCAACTACTTCAACGTCGTCGTCTGGGGCGCCCAGGGCGAGAACTGCAACAACTTCCTTTCGCGCGGACGTCCGGTCGCGGTCGACGGTCGGCTCGACTGGCGTGAGTGGGAGGCCAAGGACGGCGGCAAGCGGCAGACGATCGAGATCGTCGCCGACACCGTTCAGTTCCTCGGCTCCCGCGACGGTTCCGGCGGTGGCCAGGGCGGCCAGGGCAACCAGGGCCACGCCAACCAGCAGGGCGGCGGTGGCTTCACCCCGGCCTCCGACGTGCCCGCCGACACCGGCGACTTCGCCCCGTCCGGCGGCGGCGCTGACGACGACATTCCGTTCTAGCCCGCCTGCCGGGTGTCCGAATCGGGCAGGCGGAGATCGATCCCGGACTTTTACGTCAGATAGACGCAAAAGTCCGGGATCGATGCCGAACGGTGCCCGGTCGGGGCAAGGATCCCCGCAATTTGCGGGGGTCCGCGGTCGCCGCTTCCGGCTGCAAAGCCGCAAACGTCACGAAATCGCTAGGATTGCTGGTCCTGAAAGCCCGGCCTCCCGGGTGAGAAGATTGCCCGGACTCCCGGGCTAGAACTACGTAAGGCACCGGAAAGCAAGTGGCTAAGACACGAGAAGCAGGATCAGCGCGTCGCGGACGCCGCTTTAGCGAGCGCGTACGTCCCCGCAAGTACACAAAGATTACGGCCGAGAACATCGACTACAAGGACCTCACGCTCCTTCGTCGGTTCATCTCGGACAAGGGCAAGACCCGGTCCCGTCGGGTCACGGGCCTTTCCCGCAAGCACCAGGCACAGCTCGGAGTCGCGGTCAAGCGCGCCCGTGAGGTGGCCCTCCTCCCGTACGTGGGTGAGAAGTAATGGCGCAGGCCATTCTGCTCGCTGACATCGACGGGCTGGGCGAGAACGGCACCGCCGTCGAGGTTTCCCCCGGATATCTCCGTAACTTCCTTCAGCCCCGCGGTCTGGCCCAGCCGGCCACCCCGGGTGCGCTCGAAGAGGCGATCCGTCGCAAGGAAGCCGCCGAGAAAGCCGAGCGCGAGGCGATCGCCCGGGCCAAGGAGAACGCGTCGCTGCTCTCCAAGACGGTGCTCACGATCCATCACCGTGCCGGCGAAGACGGCAAGCTCTACGGATCGGTCACCAGCAAGGAGATCGCCGAGGCGATCCGTGATGCCCGTGGCATCAAGGTCGACAAGCGCAAGATCCAGCTCGCGGCTCCGATTCACCAGGTCGGCACCTACATGATCGATGTCGAAGTGGCGGGCGGCGCGATCGCTTCGGTCAAGACGATCGTCGCGGAAGAGAAATAGCCACCCCGGCTTCTCAGGTTCCACCACAGAACATCGAGGCCGAGGAGACCGTCCTCGGCGCGATGCTCGTCAGCGAGCCCGCCGTCAACCGGGTCATCGATGACGTAAGACTCAAGGCCGGTGACTTCTACCTAGATCGTCACCGGTCTATCTACGGGGTGATGCTCGAGCTGTACGGCTCGGACAAGCCCTGCGACCAGCTCACCGTGAACGAGGCGCTCTCCGGCGCCGGTTTGCTGGACGAGGTCGGCGGCAAGAACTACGTGTTCGAGCTGTCGGCCAAGGTCTCGGCCCCCGGCAACGTCCGCCACCACGCGGAGATCGTCAAGGAGCACGCGCTGCTCCGGCGGCTCCTCGACACCAGCCACCAGATCGGTGCGTGGGTCAACGAACGCGAGGCCCCGGCCGCCGAGCTCTCCGAGCGGGCCGAGGCGCTGCTGTTCAACGTCGCCCACAAGGAGCAGACCGGCGACTTCCGCCAGCTCAACGAGGTTCTCGACGACGAGGTCGACCGGCTGCACAGGCTCGCCAGCGGCGAGCTCAAGTCCTCCGGCACCAACACCGGCTTCCCACGGCTGGACGACCTGACCGGCGGCTTCCAGCCTTCCAACCTGATCATCGTCGCCGCCCGTCCCTCGGTCGGCAAGAGCGCCTTCGTCGCCAACGTCGCCGAGAACGTGGCGGTGCGCGAGGGCAAGTCGGTCGCCTTCTTCTCGCTGGAGATGTCGGAGATCGAGCTGGCCCAGCGCTTCATCGCGTCCCAGTCCGGGATCCCCGGCGACCGGCTGCGCAAGGGCCGGATCAGCACCGACGAGAAGAGCCGCGAGTGGCGCAAGGTGATCGACGCCTGCAACCGGCTCGACCAGGCCCCTCTGTTCATCGACGTCACCTCGGATCTCGGGCTGCTCGACCTCCGGGCGAAGGCCCGCCGCCTCCATGCCCAGGAAGAGAAGCGCAACGGGGTCGGGCTGTCGCTGATCATCGTCGACTACCTGCAGCTGATGCGGATGGACGAGTCGAAGAGCAGCATGGTCGAGAAGGTCGGTCAGATCAGCCGTGGCCTCAAGCTTCTGGCGAACGAGCTGGAGCTGCCTGTCGTGGCGCTCTCGCAGCTCAGCCGCGCCAACGAGTCCCGTCCGGACAAACGGCCCGTGCTCTCCGATCTTCGCGACTCGGGAAACATCGAGCAGGACGCCGACCTCGTCGCCTTCCTCTACCGAGAGGACGTCTACCGGCGGGATCCGAACGAGCGCGACGGCAGCGCCGAGGTGATCATCGCCAAGCACCGTAACGGCCCGGTCGGGATGGCCCCGATGGCCTTCATGGCGACGATCCCGAAGTTCGTCGAACCGGCGCCGGACCACCCCGCCGGTGAAGGCTCGCCGCAGGCCGTCCGGGCCGAGACCGAGGCCGGCTACTGATGGAGGTCTTCTCGATCAACGGGGCGGGCGACGGGCTCTCCTGCCCGTTCGGCCGGTGTGACGGCGGCGGCTGGATCCTCGGCGAGGACGGCCGCACCGCGACTCAGTGCGCCTGCCTCCAGCCCCGGCTCGACCGGGCCCGCTCGGCCGGCATGAACTCGGTCATCCCGCGCCGCTACCGCGGGGTCTCCTTCGACCGCCCGCCGGTGACGGAGATCGACCAGACGGTGGTCAACTCGATCCGCGACTGGGTCGGTTCGCTGGAGACGAACCTGGAGCAGGGCAAGGGCCTGTGGCTGATGGGGGACACCGGCACCGGCAAGACGACCCTGGCGATGCTGGTATCGAAGGAGATCCTCCGGCGCGGCCACTCGACCGCGATCTACTCGCTCCCGAAGCTGCTGGCGCGGATCCGCTCCACCTATGACGCCGAGCGCGGCGAGGAATCCTACGTGGACTTCTTCGAGCGTCTCTGCGAGGTCGACATGCTCCATCTCGAGGACCTCGGTACCGAGAAACGGACCGAATGGGTGCTCGAGCAGCTCTACGCCCTGATCAACGAGCGCTACGAACGTGAGCGTTCGATCATGGTCACGACCAACTTCACCCAGGACCAGCTGGAGGAACAGCTCGGCGACCGGGTGGTTTCCCGCCTGGTCGAGATCTGCGGGGATCCGCTTCCCCTCCACGGCACCGATCACCGGATCGAGTACCGCCCTCCCGGTACCTGAGAAAGCGCCTAGACTGCTCTTTTCATGCCTGGTTTGGTCATAGTAGGAACCCAGTGGGGAGATGAGGGCAAGGGCAAGATCACCGATCTGCTCGCCAGCGACGCTTCCGCCATCGTGCGATTCCAGGGCGGCAACAACGCCGGCCACACGATCGTCCGCGACGGCGAGGAGT